>CALMSQ010000001.1:0-3645 GCA_937872345.1 uncultured Burkholderiales bacterium
TCTACAACCGATCGACGCCCTTCGCGTCGCCGAGGTCAGGCCTCTCCAGGCTCATACCTCGTTTGGAAAAGACTGGGATCGGCCGACATACCCTGGGACGTGGGTCCTCGATTCTGCGAGAGAGATCGAAGCAATCCGATCCTTCTTGAGCGCTTCCGGGATGTCTTGAAATCAATCCTTGGCGGAGGGAGCGGGATTCGAACCCGCGGGGGGTGTTTAGCCCCCACACGCTTTCCAGGCGTGCGACTTAAACCACTCATCCATCCCTCCGGGGCACGCGAGTTTAGCCGACGCGGTCCTTCGCGTGGGCCTTGAGCAGGGCGAGGCTGATGTAGTCGAGCGCGCGTTCGTGAGTTGCCTCGAGGATGACGTCGGGCGCCGCGCCGGCGTCGTAGGCCTCCTTCCAGCGCAGCGCGCAAAGGCACCAGCGGTCGCCGGGTCGGAGGCCGCGAAAGCGCGCTTCGGGCAGCGGCGTGGAGAGGTCGTTGCCGCGCATCGCCGAGAAAGCGAGGAAGTCGGCCGTCACCCGCACGCACACGACATGGGCGCCGACGTCCTCCTCGTTCGTGTTGCAGCAGCCGTCGCGGAAGAACCCGGTCAGCGGGTCGTAGGAGCAAGGCACGAGTTCGGTGCCGAGGACGTTGTAGGCCATGGTCTTGCTACGTTCGAGTGGGGCTGGGCGCCGACGCCGCGGCGCCGGCTCAGGCTCGTTTCCTTGCTTTCAGTTTAGGCCGAATCGGGGCGCCGGTGCGCGCCTTCTACGCACGCGCGGTCGGCGCTTCGGCCGCCGCCGAAGCGTCCTACACTTCGCGCTTCGCCTGCCGCGGTGGCGTGGCCCGAGGGTTCTTCGAATGCAGTTCTTCAGCTTTCCGATCGTCATCATCGACGAGGATTTCCGCTCCGAGAATACGTCGGGCCTGGGGATACGCGCGCTCGCCGACGCGATCCAGAAGGAGGGCTTCGAGGTGCTCGGCAACACGAGCTACGGCGACCTGTCGCAGTTCGCCCAGCAGCAGAGCCGGGCGAGCGCGTTCATCCTGTCGATCGACGACGAGGAGTTCGGCGCCGGGCCGGAGGAGGCGCCGGCCGTGGCGAACCTGCGCAAGTTCATCGAGGAAATCCGGCGCAAGAACGCCGACATCCCGATCTATCTGTATGGCGAGACGCGCACCTCGCAGCACATCCCGAACGACATCCTGCGCGAGCTGCACGGCTTCATCCACATGTTCGAGGACACGCCGGAGTTCGTCGCGCGCCACATCATCCGCGAGGCGCGCAGCTATCTGGATTCGCTCGCGCCGCCGTTCTTCAAGGCGCTCGTCGACTACGCGCAGGACGGCTCGTACTCGTGGCATTGCCCTGGGCACTCGGGCGGCGTCGCGTTCCTGAAGAGCCCGATCGGGCGCATGTTCCACCAGTTCTTCGGCGAGAACATGCTGCGCGCCGACGTCTGCAACGCGGTCGAGGAACTCGGCCAGCTGCTCGACCACACCGGCCCGGTCGCGGCGAGCGAGCGCAACGCGGCGCGCATCTTCAACGCCGACCATTGCTTCTTCGTCACGAACGGCACGAGCACGAGCAACAAGATCGTCTGGCACCACACGGTCGCGCCGGGCGACGTCGTCGTCGTCGACCGCAACTGCCACAAGTCGATCCTGCACGCGATCATCATGACCGGCGCGGTGCCGGTGTTCTTGACGCCGACGCGCAATCACTTGGGCATCATCGGCCCGATCCCGAAGAGCGAGTTCGAGCCCGAGACGATCCGCCGCAAGATCGCTGCCAATCCGCTGCTCGCCGGCGTCGATCCGGCGACGGTGAAGCCGCGCATCCTGACGGTGACGCAGAGCACGTATGACGGCGTGCTCTACAACACGTCGACGATCAAGTCGCTGCTCGACGGCTGGATCGATACGCTGCACTTCGACGAAGCCTGGCTGCCGCACGCCGCGTTCCACAGCTTCTACGGCGCCTTCCACGCGATGGGCAAGAAGCGCGCGCGGCCGAAGCAGGCGGTCGTCTACTCGACGCAGTCGACGCACAAGCTGCTGGCCGGGATCAGCCAGGCGTCGCAGGTGCTGGTGCAGGAGGCAGAACACACCAAGCTCGACCGCCATCTCTTCAACGAGGCCTATCTGATGCACACCTCGACGAGCCCGCAGTACGCGATCATCGCGTCGTGCGACGTCGCCGCGGCGATGATGGAGCCGCCGGGCGGCACCGCGCTGGTCGAGGAGAGCATCAGCGAAGCGCTCGACTTCCGGCGTGCGATGCGCAAGGTCGAGAAGGAGTTCGGCAAGGATTGGTGGTTCACGGTCTGGGGCCCAAGCAAACTAGCGGAGTCCGGCATCGGCCGATCCGACGACTGGATGATCAAGGCCGACGCCAAGTGGCACGGCTTCGGGCCGCTTGCCGACGGCTTCAACATGCTCGACCCGATCAAGTCGACGATCGTCACCCCGGGGCTCGACGTCTCCGGCAAGTTCGCGAAGATCGGCATCCCGGCCGCGATCGTCACCAAGTTCCTCGCCGAGCACGGCGTGATCGTCGAGAAGACCGGGCTGTACTCGTTCTTCATCATGTTCACGATCGGCATCACCAAGGGCCGCTGGAATACGCTTCTGACGGCGCTGCAGCAGTTCAAGGACGATTTCGACAAGAACGCGCCGACCTGGCGCGTGCTGCCCGAGTTCTGCGCCGCGCATCCGCGCTACGAGCGGGTCGGCTTGGCCGATCTGTGCCAGAGCATCCACGCGGCGTACGCGCGCGGCGACATCGCGCGGCTGACGACCGAGATGTACCTGTCGGACCTGCAGCCGGCGATGAAACCGAGCGACGCCTACGCCCACATCGCCCACCGCACGACCGAGCGGGTGCCGATCGACGCCCTCGAAGGCCGCGTGACGACCGCGCTGCTGACGCCGTATCCGCCCGGCATACCGCTGCTGATCCCGGGCGAGCGCTTCAACAAGAAGATCGTCGACTACCTGAAGTTCACGCGCGAATTCAACGCCGCCTTTCCCGGCTTCGACACCGACGTGCACGGCCTCGTCGAGGAAACCGACGCGAAGGGCGAACGGCGCTACTACGTCGATTGCATTCGCGGCTGATGCGCCGCTTCGCGGGTCCCGCGCACATCGGGCCGACACTCGCGCTGTGCTATATTTCCCGGCTGTCTCGGGCTGCCAATCGCGCGGTCCGTTGATTGGAGTGGTAGTTCAGTTGGTTAGAATACCGGCCTGTCACGCCGGGGGTCGCGGGTTCGAGTCCCGTCCACTCCGCCAATAAAATCAACGGGTTGCAGCAGTATTGTTGCAGCCCGTTTTTCTTTGTCGGTGCCATGGGAACGCTCATGGGAACAGTTGCGTCGAGGCGCTGCAATTGAAGGTGGTCGCGCGAAGCGTGGTGGTCGGCGCACTGCGTTCGACGAGCAGACATCTTCCGCCGCTATCCACACAATCTACCTGCGACGACGGCGCCTCACATTGCCCTCATTGGGGATTCATTATCAAAGGCAGGTCTATGGTCCCCAGCTGCCGACCAGTGTCGCAGAGGGAGTAGCTGCCCTAGTTAAGGCTTGTGCGACACCTGCCCTCACGCGCAGGTGATCGCGTGCCGTCGCTGCGTCCGGGCAGGTGTTGCATA
>CALMSQ010000002.1:0-8046 GCA_937872345.1 uncultured Burkholderiales bacterium
GGCTACCTGATCATCGACCAGACCGAGGCGATGACGACGATCGACGTCAACACCGGCGGCTACATCGGCGGGCGCAATTTCGACGACACGATCTTCCGCACCAACCTCGAGGCCGCGCACGCGATCGCACGCCAGCTGCGCGTGCGCAACCTCGGCGGCATCATCATCGTCGACTTCATCGACATGGCCAGCAGCGAGCACCGCGAACAGGTGCTGCAGGAGTTGCGCAAGGCGCTCGCGCGCGATCGCACCAAGTCGAGCGTCAACGGCTTCACGTCGCTCGGTCTGGTCGAGATGACGCGCAAGCGCACCCGCGAATCGCTCGCCCACCTGCTTCTCGAGCCGTGCCCCACCTGCGAGGGCAAGGGGCAGGTCAAGACGGCTCGCACGGTGTGCTACGAGATCCTGCGCGAGATCCAGCGCGAGGCGCGGCAGTTCAACCCGCGCGAGTTCCGCATCGTCGCTTCGCAGGACGTGATCGACCTGTTCCTCGAAGAGGAGGCGCAGCCACTGGCCGCGCTGGGCGACCTGATCGGCAAGCGGATCGCGCTGCAGGTCGAGACGCTGTACCTGCAGGAGCAGTACGACATCGTGCTGATGTAGGTTGTGCTCCGGCGCGCATCTGCGATAGCCTGTCCGGCCATCCCGGAATCCCGGACACGCAGGTGCAACGATACGGGCGGTTCGCGATCCTGCTGCACTGGCTGATTGGCCTGGCGCTGATCGGCCAGGTCGTGTTCGGCGTGCTGCTCGACGACATCGCGCCGCGCGGAACACCTTCGCGCGGCATGGTCGTCAACCTGCACAAGTCGATCGGGATCGTGCTCGCGGTGCTCGTTTTCGTCCGGCTCGCCTGGCGGCTGCGCCATCCGCCGCCCGACTGGCCGCAGACGATGGCGCGCTGGCAGCGCCGCGCCGCGGCGCTGAACCACCGCCTGCTCTACGCCTGCATGATCGTCACGCCGGCCTCCGGCTACGTCGCGTCGAACTTCAGCAAGCACGGCGTGAAGTTCTTCGGCGTCTCGCTGCCGCCGTGGGGCCCCGACCTGCCCCGCGTCTACGAAGTGCTCAACGGCCTGCACGACGCGGCCGCGTACCTGCTCGTCGCGCTCGTCGTCGCGCACGTCCTGGGCGCACTCAAGCACGCCCTCGTCGATCGCGACGGCGTGTTCTCGCGGATGTGGCCGGCGCCGTCGCGCGGTCACGGTCCCGGACGCTGAGGCGGCGCTCACCGCGCCGCAAGGGGAATCGACATGTCGCTCGAGTCGCTCGTCCGCTCCGGCCTGCTGATGCTGTGCGTGCCCGTCGCCGCGCTCGCCGCCCCGTTCGCCTACGTCCCCAACGAAGGCTCGGGCACGCTCAGCGTCATCGACACCGCAACCGACCAGGTACTGGCCGAGATTCCGGTCGGGAAGAAGCCGCGCGGCACGGTCGTCACGACCGACGGACGCGTCGCCTACGTCAGCGACCAGCCCGGCAACCGGCTCGTCGTCGTCGACCTGGTGAACCGCAAGGCATCGGGGGAAGTCGCGCTCGGCGAGTCGCCCGAGGGCGTGGGCATCTCGCCCGACGGGCGCTGGGTGGCGGCCGCCGTCGAGGAGAGCAACGACGTGGCCTTCGTCGACACCGGCACCGGCCGGAAGGCGTTCGTCGTGCAGGTGCGCGGGAAGAACCCCGAGCACGCGGTGTTCGCGCCCGACGGGGCGCACGTGTTCGTCAGCGCCGAGGAAGGCGACGCGGTCGACGTCATCGACGTGGCCCGCCGCGCGCAGGTCGCACAGGTTCCGGTGGGCGCGCGGCCGCGCGGCATCGGCTTCTCGCCCGACGGTCGCCGCGCCTACGTGGCGGCGGAGAACGCCGACGAGGTCTACGTGATCGACACGGCGTCGTACGCGATCGTCGCAAAGGTCAAGGCGGGCAAGCGCAGCAACGGCATCGCGGTGCACCCCGACGGATCGCGTGTCTACGTGTCCAACGGCGGCGACGCGAGCGTCTCGGTCATCGACACGGCGCACAACGTCGTGACGTCGACGATTCCCGTCGGCCAGCGCCCGTGGAACATGGCGCTGACGCCGGATGGCCGCAAGCTCTACGTCGCCTGCGGGCGTTCGGGCAGCGTGTCGGTGATCGACACCGGGCGCGCGGCGCGGATCGCCGACATTGCGGTGGGCAGGTTGCCCTGGGGCGTCGCCATCCGCTGACACCCCGGGCTGCCGCATCGCGCCGCGCAGATGCCATGTCGAGCCGCCCGAGCGCCGCTCCGGCGATTCCTGGCCGGGCCATTCCTGCCCAAGCGACTCCGGCCCGGGCGATTTCCGCACGGCCCGTGCGCGCAATGCCCCGGGCGATCTGCACGGCAGTGGCCGCGCTCGCCGGATCCGGCCTCGCGCTGGCCGGCGAGACGCCCGCGGCGCCCGAAGCGCCGGCATTGCCGAAGGTGGAAGTCGTCGGCACGACGCTGCTTCCCGGTTCGGCGGTGCTGCTGCGCAGGCTGCCGGCCAACGCGCAGATCTTTCCGAGCGAGGACTTCGCGGCGCAGGACGCGCACGACGTGGCCGGCTTCCTCGAGCGCAACGCCGGCAGCGTCACCCTCAACGCGGCCCAGGGCAATCCTTACCAGGCCGACCTGAACTTTCGCGGCTTCACCGCCTCTCCGGTGCTCGGCACGCCGCAAGGCCTGTCGGTGTTCCTCGACGGCGTGCGGATCAACGAGCCGTTCGGCGACAGCGTCAACTGGGACCTGATCCCGCCGTCGGCAATCTCGACGGTGCAGCTGATCCCCGGCTCGAACCCGGTGTTCGGCCTGAACACGCTGGGCGGCGCAGTCGCGATCTACACCAAGCGCGGCCGGCTCGAGTATCCGGACCGGCCCGGCGGCTCGGTCACCGCGTCGGCCGGCTCGTTCGGCCGGCGCGTGCTGGAGTTCGAGACCGGTGCCCGCAGCGGCGCCTGGGACCTCTTCGCCGCGGGCGACGTCGTCTCCGACGGCGGCTGGGCGCGCCACAACCCCAGCCTCGTTCGGCGTGCATTCGCGAAGCTCGGCTGGCGCGGGGGCGCCACCGACCTCGAGCTCTCGGTGGGCGGGGCGAGCAACCGGCTCGAAGGCACGCAGACGCTGCCGACGAGCTTCGCGGACATCCGCGAGCCCTACACGTTTCCCGACGCGAACGCGAACCGCAGCGAGTTCGTGACGCTGCGCGGCAGCCACCAGCTATCGCCGGCGCTGCTGTTGAGCGGGTTGATCTACCGACGGCACTTCGAGAACCGCAACTTCAGCAGCAACGTCGGCATCGACGACGCCTCCACCGGGGCCACGCCTGCGGTCAACGACTCGTCGACGATCGACCAGCGCGGCACGGGGTTCGCCGTGCAGCTCGCGCACACGGGCACGCTGGCCGCGCGAACCAATCGGCTCACGCTCGGCCTGAGCGTCGACGACGGCCGCGCGCGCTACGCGAGTGCGACGCAGCCTGCCGATTTCGCGCCCGACCGAAGCACGATCGCGCTCGGCCCGTTCGCGCCCGACACCGACGCCGGCACCCGGACGCGCCATCTAGGCGCCTATTTCTCGGATGCGCTCGAGCTCGACGAGCGCTGGACGCTGACGCTCGCCGGCCGCTTGAACCGCGCCGACGTGCGCATCGCCGACCGCACGGGCACCGCGCCGCAGTTGAACGGCTCGCACCGCTTCCGGCGCTTCAATCCGGCGATCGGCCTGAGCTACAGCCCCGCGCCGGCGCTGACCGCCTATGGCAGCTACAACGAAGGCATGCGCGCACCCACTGCGATCGAGCTCACCTGCGCCGATCCGAACGCGCCGTGCAAGCTGCCGAACAACTTCCTGGCCGATCCACCGCTGCGGCCCGTCGTGTCGAAGACCTTCGAGTTCGGGGCGCGGGGCAGGCCGGCCACCGGCACGAGCTGGAGCTTCGCGATCTTCCGCACCGACCTGCACGACGACCTGCAGTTCCTGAGCAGCGGCGGCGCGGCCATCAACGCCGGCTTCTTCCAGAACGTGGGCGTGACGCGCCGGCAGGGCCTGGAACTGGGCGCGCGCAAGCGGCTCGGCCCCGTCGTGCTCAGCGCGCACTACAGCCTGGTCGACGCGACGTATCGCACCGGATTTGCCGAGAACAGTCCGGCGAATTCGACGGCCGACGCCAGCGGCGCGATCGCGGTGCGGCGCGGCGACCGCATTCCGGGCATTCCGCGCCATTCGCTGAAACTGCGCGTCGACGTGGAGGCCGGACCGCACTGGAGCGGCGGCATCGGCGCGCTCTTCGCCAGCGGCGTCCAGGCGCGCGGCGACGAGAACAACCTTGACGAGAACGGGCGCATTCCCGGGTACGCGGTGGTGAACTTCGACGTGCGCTACCGGATCGACGCCCGGCTGTCGGTGTTCGCGCGCATCGACAACGTGTTCGACCGGCGCTACGCGAACTTCGGCGTTCTCGGCGAGAACTTCTTCACCGGCCCGGGCCAGACCTTCGACGCGGCGGGCGCGCACGCCGCACAGGTTTCCGGCTCCGCCGCCCCCCCCGGCGCGTGGGTCGGCGTGCAGGAGCCCTTCGCCTGAACCCCCCCGGCCCGTCCCCAGCCCGCAACCAGCAGCGGCAGCAGGTCGGGATGTCCGGTCTGACGGGCGATGTCGGCGGCGGTCAGTCCGCGGTCGTCGCGCATGTCCAGGCGGGCGCCACGCGCGAGCAGCAGCCGCACCGCGTCGGCGTGGCCCTGGCCGGCGGCCCACATCAGCGCCGTGAGGCTGTGTTCGTGCGCCGCGTTGACGTCCACGCCCGCGGCGATCAGTGCGTCGAGCACCTCGGCGTGGCCTTGACCGGCCGCATAGACGACCGCCGGCTTGTGCATCCGGTCGACCGGGTCGATCTTCGCGCCCGCCGCAAGCAGCCGCCTGACCAGCGACGCGTTGCCGCCGTAGCACGCCGCCATCAGCGGCGTCACGCCGTTGATCGCGGCAAGGTTCACGTCTGAGCCGGCAGCGAGCAGCCTCTCGGCGAGCGCGAGGTCGCCCTTCTCGGCTGCCATCAGCAGCGCCGTCTTGCCCAGCCGGTTGCGCGAATTGGGCGCCGCGCCCTGCGCCAGTGCGCGCTCGACGCGTGCCGCATCGGACTGCCGCGCCGCGACCAGCAACTGCGCGTTCAGGTTCGGGTTGGTCGGCGCCTGGGCGGCGGCCGGCGATGCCACCACGCACGCGACGACGAGCCAGGCGGACAGCCACGACGCAACGCCCGCCATCGACCACCGAAAGGTATACATGAGGCACCTCTCACGGCAATTCGTCGACACCGGCGGCCACCGCGGCGGCGGCCGTCGCACCGTTTTCATCTAATCATTTTCCGGGTATTCTCGCCAGCGAGGAACGCGCGACCCGACCTCCCCCCGCAGCCCTGCCGGTCTGGCTGAGCGGAGCGCCGAGCCCTCCACGTTGCCTTCCCGCGCCCAGGGCGCGGAGTCGATCTCGAACAACGAACGGCTCTCGAGGAGGCTTCCATGAACACGACGCGGCGCATCGCGCGCCTGCTCATCCCGCTTGTCTGTACGGCCGCGCTTGCCACCGTCGCATCGGGTGCACGGGCCCAGGCAGAGATCTCGGGCCAGGCCTCGGTGACCGGCAGCCCGGTCCCGAAATCCATCTCGGTCGCGCAGTCGCGGCTCGACGGCGCCGCGAAGGACAGCTCCGACTTCCTGCATTCAAACGGCGACTACACGCAGACGCGCTATTACCCGGCGTCGCAGATCAACACGAAGAACGTCGCGAAGCTCAAGCCGGCCTTCGTGTTCCAGACCGCCGTGCTCGAGTCGATGGAGACAGCGCCCATCGTCGTCGACGGCATCATGTACCTGACCACCTCCTACAACCACGTCTACGCGATCGACGCGGCGACCGGCAAGGAGTACTGGCACTACAAGCACAAGATGGGCCCCGTGACCACCTACTGCTGCGGGCCGAACAACCGCGGCGTGGCGGTGATGGGCGACCGCCTGTTCATGGGCACGCTCGACGCCAAGCTGGTCGCGCTCGACGCGAAGTCCGGCAAGCTGCTCTGGGAAACGCAGATCGCCGACCCCGAGCTCGGCTACTCCGAGACGATGGCGCCGGTGGCGGTCGACGGGATGGTGCTGATCGGCACCAACGGCGGCGAGTACGGGATCCGCGGCTTCGTCAAGGCGTTCGACGCCAACGACGGCAAGCTGGTCTGGACGTTCCACACGATTCCCGAGAAGGGCCACGAAGGCGTCTGGGCCGTCAACGACGCGACCGGCCGCAACATGCTGCGCGACATTGCGGCCGAGAAGAAGCAGCTCGCCGAGAAGGGTGGCGACTTCTACAAGACGCTGGGCGGCGGCGTCTGGATGGCGCCGGCGGTCGACCGCGAGACCGGCACCGTGATCTTCGTCGTCGGCAACCCGAGCCCGGACCTCTACGGCGCCGAGCGCCCCGGCGACAACCTCTACACCGACTCGATCGTCGCAGTCGACCTGAAGACCGGCGCGTACAAGTGGCACTACCAGTACGTCGCGCACGACGTCTGGGACCTCGACGCCGTTTCGCCGGTCATCCTCACCGAGGCGCGCGACAAGGCCGGCAAGATGCGCAAGGTCGCGATCCACGGCGGCAAGACCGGCCATGTCTACGTGCACGACCGCGCCACCGGCGAGCTGATCCGCTTCAGCCAGGCGATGGTGCCGCAGGAGAACATGTGGGTGCTGCCGACCAAGGAAGGCGCGCGGATGCTGCCCGGCGCCAACGGCGGCGTCGAGTGGAGTCCGATGGCGCTCAACGCGAAGCACCGGCTCGTCTATGCGGCCAACCTGCACCAGCCGATGACCTACCACGTCGAGGAGGCCAAGTATCCGGGCGGCAAGCTGTGGCTGGGCGGCGCCTTCAAGGTGATTCCGGGCGAGAAGCAGTGGGGCAGGCTCGCCGCGGTCAACGTCGACACCGGCAAGGTCGCGTGGAAGTTCGACACCGAGCAGCCGCTGATCGGCGGCGTACTCGCCACCGCCGGGGACCTCGTGTTCAACGGCGAAGGCAACGGGCTGTTCCGCGCATTCGACGCGAAGACCGGCAAGAAGCTGTGGGAGTACCAGTGCGGCGCCGGCGTGAACGCCCCGGCCGTGTCGTACATGGTCGGCGGCAAGCAGTACGTCGCCGTCGCGGCGGGCGGCAACACCCAGCTCGACTTCAAGCGCGGCAACTCGGTCTTCGTGTTCGCGCTGCCGTGACCGCAAGGGCCTCCGTCGCGTCGTGCTGCGCCGTCGGCCTGACCGTGGCCACCCTGGTGGCCCACGCGCAGGCCGACGCGCCGCCGCCGCCGCCGCAGGCGCAGGCCTGCACCGCCTGCCACGGACCGAACGGCAATTCCACGCAGCCGCTCTACCCGATCCTTGCCGGCCAGACGGCGCGCTACATCTACCTGCAGCTGAGGGACTTCCAGGAAGGCCGGCGCAGCGATCCGCAGATGTCGCCGATGGCCGCAGGCCTGAGCCGCGACGAGATGCGCGCGATCGCCGACTGGTTCTCGAAGCAGAAGCCGCAGCCGCAACTGTTCAAGGTCGACCCCGCGAAAGCGAAGCTCGGCAAGGCCAAGGCCGACGAGACGCTGTGCACGATGTGCCACCTGGGTGGTTTCGCCGGCCAGAACGAGATTCCTCGCGTGGCCGGCCAGAACTACGCGTACGTGGTCAAGCAACTGACCGACTTCAAGGCGCGCAAGCGCACCAACGACGCCGGCAACATGACGAGCGTCGCGAGCACGCTGAGCGATGCCGACATCGACAACCTGGCGCAGTACCTGGCGGGGCTCTGAGTCAGACGAGCTTCGACGCGTCCACCGGGTTGCCGTCGGCCAGCGCGAGCCAGCCCTTGACGATGCGGTAGATGACCCAGACTCCCACGGCCAGCAGCAACGGGAAGCCGATCAGCACGATCATCAGCAGCCACGATGCAACCGCGCCGGCCAGGCCGTACCAGAAGGTCTTGATCTGCCACTCGAAGTGGCTGGCGACCCAGGTGCCCGCGACGTC
>CALMSQ010000003.1:0-6649 GCA_937872345.1 uncultured Burkholderiales bacterium
AGCATCGTGAACTCGGGGTTGTGCCGCGGGCTGATCCCCTCGTTGCGGAAGTTGCGGTTGATCTCGTAGACGCGCTCGAAGCCGCCGACGATCAGGCGCTTCAGGTAGAGCTCGGGGGCGACGCGCAGGAACATCTGCTGGTCGAGAGCGTTGTGGTGGGTGACGAAAGGACGCGCCGCGGCGCCGCCGGGAATGGGGTGCAGCATCGGCGTCTCGACTTCGAGGAAGCCGTGCGAACTCATGAAGCTGCGGATCGCGCCGATCGTGCGGCTGCGCGCGACGAACGTGTCGCGGGTCTCGCCGGTCACCATCAGGTCGACGTAGCGCTGCCGGTAGCGCAGCTCGGGGTCGGCGATGCCGTGGAACTTGTCCGGTAGCGGCCGAAGCGACTTCGCGAGCAGGCGCACCCCGGTGCAGCGCACCGACAGCTCGCCCTTCATCGTCTTGAACAGCACGCCTTCGCAACCGAGGATGTCGCCGAGGTCCCAGTGCTTGAACGCCGCGTGCGCGTCGGCGCCGACGCCCTCGTCGTTCAGGTAGAGCTGCACCCGGCCCGTCGCGTCCTGGATCGTGGCGAAGCTGGCCTTGCCCTGCACGCGCTTGAGCATGATCCGGCCGGCGAGCGTGACCTCGACGCGCTCGGCCTCGAGCTGCTCGCGCGTCTTGAAGCCGAAGTGCTCGGCGATCGCGGCGGCGCGGTGCGAGGGGCGGAAGTCGTTCGGGTAGGCGGTGCCGTTCTCGCGCAGCCTCGCCAGCTTCGCGCGCCGCTCGGCGATGATCGCGTTGTCGTCGCGGTGGACGAGCTCGGCGGCGGTCTCGTGGTGTCCGGAACTGTCGCTCACGGATCAGACTCCCTGTTTGAGGCTTGCGACGATGAACTCGTCGAGGTCGCCGTCGAGCACGGAACGCGTGTTGCTGATCTCGACGTTGGTGCGAAGGTCCTTGATGCGGGACTGGTCGAGCACGTACGAGCGGATCTGGTGACCCCAGCCGATGTCGGTCTTGCCCGCCTCGACCTTGTCCTGCTCGGCCTTGCGCTTGCGCAGCTCGAGCTCGTAGAGCCGCGCGCGCAGCATGCTCATCGCCTCGTCGCGGTTGCGGTGCTGCGACCGGTCGTTCTGGCACTGCACGACGATGCCGGTCGGGTTGTGCGTGATCCGAACCGCCGACTCGGTCTTGTTCACGTGCTGGCCGCCGGCGCCCGAGGCGCGATAGACGTCGATGCGCAGGTCGGCCGGGTTGATGTCCACCTCGATCGAGTCGTCGACCTTCGGGTAGACGTACACCGATGCGAACGACGTGTGGCGCCCGCCGCTGGAGTCGAACGGCGACTTGCGCACCAGCCGGTGGATGCCGGTCTCGGTGCGAAGGTAGCCGTAGGCGTAGTCGCCGTCGACGCGAACCGTCGCGCCCTTGATGCCGGCGACGTCGCCCGGCGACTCTTCGAGCAGCTCGGCGGCGAAGCCCTTGCGCTCGCAGTAGCGCAGGTACTGCCGCAGCAGCATCGCCGCCCAGTCCTGCGCCTCGGTGCCGCCGGCGCCGGCCTGGATCTCGATGAAGCAGGGATTGGGGTCGGCGGGGTTCGAGAACATGCGCCGGAATTCGAGGTCGGCGACCTGCGCCTCGATCGCGTGGGCGTCGGATTCGACTGCGATCAGGGTCTCGTCGTCGTCCTCGGCCGACGCCATCGAGAACAGCTCGGCCACGTCGGCCAGCCCGGCGTCGATCGCGCCGATGCGATCGACGACGCCCTCGAGCGATTTCTTTTCGCGACCGAGGTCCTGCGCGTGTTTCGCGTCGTTCCAGACGTCGGGAGTCTCGAGCTCCCGGTTGATCACTTCGAGGCGGGTCTTCTTCGTCTCGTAGTCAAAGATACCCCCGAAGCTCTTCGACGCGCCTGCGCAGGTCGTCGATCAGCGATTCGAGTTGGTTCAGGCGCTCGGCTTCCATCGGAACGGTCGTCCTTCGGTCAAACCGCTCATTATACGGGCCGCTTCACGCTCGATGCGCCGCGGCAACCGTCGATTCGACCGCCTCGATCACCAGGCGCACGCTGGCGAGGCCCTGGTACTCGTCGCGCATCAGGCGGTAGGCGATGCGCGCGGGCGAGGGCAGTGGCTCGATACGGCCGAACGCGATCGCGTCGAACCGGGCGCCGGCCGTGGCGCGAAGCTCGACCTTCAGGTGTCGCCCGGCCACGATCGACTGGCGCGCGACGACGAACTGGTCGCAGAACAGCGGCGGCGCGAAACCCTGGCCCCAGACCTCGGCCTCGATCGCGTCGACCAGCGGCAGGTCGATCTCGTCGGGCGCCAGCGGCCCGTCGGTCGCGAGCGCCGCGGCGAAGCAGGCCGGATCGGCGAATTCGTCGACGGCCTGCTCGAGCAGCGACGCGAACTCGTCGAGCCTGTCGGCACGCAGCGTCAGGCCGGCCGCCATGGCGTGCCCGCCAAAGCGCAGCAGCAGGCCCGGCGCGCGCTTGTCGACGAGGTCGAGCACGTCGCGCAGATGCACGCCGGCGATCGACCGGCCCGACCCGCGAAGCGTTGCGGGATCGGCCGACGACGCGGCCAGTGCGAACGTCGGCCGGTGCACGCGCTCCTTCACGCGGCTCGCGACCAGGCCGATGACCCCTTCGTGCCACCCCTCGCGATGCAGCACCACCGACTTTCGCCCGGCGCCGAGTTCGGGCAGCGCGTCGAGCGCCGCGATGGCCTCGTCGCGCATGGCGCTCTCGATGCCGCGACGCTCGCGGTTCATCGCGTCGAGCGCGGCGGCCAGCTCGGCGGCGCGGCCTTCGTCGTCGGTGACCAGGCACTCGATGCCCAGCGAGATGTCGGCGAGCCGGCCCGCGGCGTTGATGCGCGGCCCGACCGCAAACCCGAGGTCGGCGCTGCCGACGCGCCGCGAATCCCGGCCGGCGATCCGCAGCAACGCCCGCACGCCGGCGCAGGCGGCGCCCGCGCGGATGCGCTGCAGCCCGGCCGCCACGAGCAGCCGGTTGTTGCCGTCGAGCCGGACCAGGTCGGCGACGGTGCCGAGCGCGACCAGGTCGAGCAGTCGTTGCAGCGGCGCGCGCGCTGCGGCGCCCGCCGGGTCGCGGCGGCGCAGTTCGGCGCGCAGCGCGAGCAGCAGGTAGAACATCACGCCGACCCCGGCCAGGTGCTTGCTCGGGAACGCGCAGCCGGGCTGGTTCGGGTCGACGATCGCGTCGGCCTGCGGCAGCGTCGCCGCAGGCAGGTGGTGATCGGTGACGATCACGCGCATGCCGGCCGCGCGGGCCGCCGCCACGCCGTCGTGGCTGGCAATGCCGCTGTCGACCGTGACCAGCCAGTCGGGGCGCCCCAGGCGCGGATGCCGGGCCGCCAGCGCGACCACCGGCTCGGTGAGGCCGTAGCCGTGCTCGAACCGGTTGGGCACCAGGAAGTCGACCTGCCCGGGTGCGGCTCCGAGCGCCCGCAGACCGCGGATCGCGACGGCGCAGGCGGTGGCGCCGTCGCAGTCGTAGTCGGCGACGATGCAGATCCGCTCGCTGCGAGCGATCGCGTCGGCGAGCAGTCGCGCGGCGGTATCGAGCCCCTTCATCGTGTCGGGAGGCGCGAGACGCGCGAGGTCGCGCGACAGCGCGGCGGCGTCGTCGATGCCGCGCGCGGCGAGCAGGCGCGCCATCACGGCGGGCACACCGGCCGACAGCAGCCGCTCGAGCGCCGCCTGCGAGACTTCGCGTACGGTGATCATGCGTGCTCGCGCAGCAGCGTCGCCAGGCCCAGGCGTCGCCAGGCCTTCCAGCGGTCGGCGGGCGAGCGCGCCAGCTCGATCGTGCTGCGCTCGCCGGTCAGCACCAGCCGCAAGTCACGGGCGGCGACTCGCGGCGCGGCCGCGAGCAGCGCCTCGAACCAGCGTTCGAAGCGTTGCCACGCTTGCTCCCAGTCGTGCAGGTCGCCGTCGCTCACCGCCTGCCGCCAGAAGTCGGGCGCCAGCAGCACGGCACCGCCGTCGTCGGGTGCGCTCACCGCAGCGCCCCAGTCGGCCGCAAATCCGCCGGAGCGGTCGCGGGTTCCGACGAGCCGCGCTTCGACACCGGCGCGCTGCGCGAGTCCGGCGATCGCGGGATCGGTGGTGACGACGCGCGCGAAAGGGCGCGCGCCGGCGCCGCCGGCGCATCCCTCGAGCCACAGTCCGTTGACCGGCAGCCTGCCGTCGGCCTCGCGCGTCGCGTTGATCGGGTGCTCGAACCAGGCCATCTGGACCAGGTTGGCGAGCTGGCGCCAGCGCCGCGCCGCGGCCCCGCTCGGCAGGTAGGCATCGACGTTGCGGCCGGCGGCCATGCGAGCGCTGCGGGCGAGCAGTTGCGCGACGCCCGCAAGGTCGGCGGCGCCGCCGCCCCCGGCGATCGACTCGAGCCGCCAGGCGTCGGGCTCGACGACGCGCAGCCGCAGGCTCTCGTCGGCGAGCATCGCGTTGGCGCGGGCGGCGAGCGTCTCGGCTTCGTCGCGTGCGAGCTCGAGGCCGTGCAACGGCGCCAGCACGAGGTGGTCCATGGCCAGCTGCAGGTGAACCGGCCGGACCAGCACGTCGGGGCCGGGGTCGCGCGAAGCGGGAAGCGCGCAGGCCGCCACGGTGCCGTCGAGCGCGAAGCGCTCGCGCAGCCAGGCCTCGTCGGGCAGCGCGTCGGGCACGAGCGCCGACTGCCGGGCGCGCGCGGCCACGCGTGCGCGGCGAATCGTTCGGGCGAGGGCGCCGTCGGCGATCGGAGCAGGTGTCGGCGCGCCGGTTTCGGGCCCGCTGCCGCGCGCCGCCGAGTGCGGGCGGGCGAGTGCGCCGGCACACAGGATCGTGGTGGTCACCGCGGGATTCTATGGCAAACTGCCGGCGTCCCAGATGCCATTCCCCTACGAACTCTTCATCGGCCTTCGCTACACGCGAGCCAGCAGGCGCGCGGGTCGGCGCAACGGCTTCATCTCGTTCATCTCGGCGCTGTCGGTCGCGGGCATCGCGCTCGGCGTGGCGGCGCTGATCACCGTGCTGTCGGTGATGAACGGCTTCCAGAAGGAAGTGCGCGACCGCATGCTCTCGGTGCTGGCGCACATCGAGGTGCTGGCCGGCCGCACGCCGATGACCGACTGGCCCTCGGTGCTGGCGCAGGCGCGGCGCAACCCGGCGGTCGTCGGCGGCGCACCCTTCGTGTCCGGCCAGGCGATGCTGTCCCACGAAGGCAGCGTGCGCGGCGTGCTGGTGCGGGGCATCGATCCGGCGCTCGAGCCGCAGGTCGCCGATTTCGCACGGCAGATGCAGCGCGGAAAGCTCTCCGACCTTCGTCCGGGCGAGTTCGGCGTCGCGATCGGGAGCGAGCTGGCCGACCAGTTGCTGCTCGACGTCGGATCGAAGCTGACGCTGATCGCGCCGCAGGGCACGGCGACCCCGGCGGGCCTGGTGCCGCGGCTGCGCCAGCTCACCGTCGTCGCGGTGTTCCGGGCCGGCCACTACGAATACGATTCGAGCCTGCTTCTGATGAACATCGACGACGCCGCGAAGCTGTTCCGGGTCGAAGGCGTGAGCGGCGTGAGGCTCAGGACGCGCGACATGCTCGCTGCGCCCCGTGTCGCCAACGAGCTCGCCCACACGATGAGCGGCGACCTGCTGATTCGCGACTGGTCGGCCGAGAACCGCAACTGGTTCGCGGCGGTGCAGATCGAGAAGCGGATGATGTTCATCATCCTGACGCTGATCATGGCGGTGGCGGCGTTCAACCTGGTGTCGATGCTCGTCATGACGGTGACCGACAAGCAGTCCGACATCGCCATCCTTCGCACGCTGGGCGCCACGCCCTCGAGCATCATGCGCATCTTCGTCGTCCAGGGCGCGTCGGTCGGCCTGCTCGGCACGCTGCTGGGCGTCGTGCTCGGCGTGCTGCTGGCGCTCAACATCGGGCGCGTGACCGCGTGGGTCGAATCGGTGTTCGGGTTCCAGGTGCTGCCCAAGGGCATCTACTTCATCAACTACCTCCCCAGCGACCTGCGCCTGCCCGACGTGGTGGCGATCGGCGGCACGGCCTGCGTGCTTGCGCTGGCGTCGACGCTGTACCCGAGCTGGCGCGCTTCGCGCGTGCGGCCGGCCGAAGCGCTGCGATACGAATGAGCGGCGAGCGACAGGCCACGGCGATGAACGCATCGCCGGCAGCGGCCGGCAGGACGGCCGCCGCGGTCCTGAGCGGCCGCGGCCTGCGCAAGGTCTACGGTGCCGGGGCGCTGGCGGTGCCGGTGCTGCACGGCGTCGACATCGAGATCGGCGTCGGCGAGCGCGTCGCGATCATGGGCGCATCGGGGTCGGGCAAGAGCACGCTGCTGCACCTGCTCGGCGGCCTCGACGAGGTCACCGGCGGCGAGGTGCTCTGGCAGTCGCAGCCGATCGCGGGCCTGTCGCAGGCCGAGTTGGGCGCCCGGCGCAATCGCCTGCTTGGCTTCGTGTACCAGTTTCACCACCTGCTGCCCGAGTTCAGCGCGCTGGACAACGTCGCGATGCCCTTGCGAATCCGCCGGATGCGCGCCGACGACGCCCGGCGACGCGCAGCGAAGACGCTGGAGCGGGTGGGGCTCGCCGCGCGCCTCGAGCACCCGCCCGGCCAGCTGTCGGGCGGCGAGCGCCAGCG
>CALMSQ010000004.1:0-6649 GCA_937872345.1 uncultured Burkholderiales bacterium
TGCGCCCGGTGGTCGACCTGCTGTTCGCGCCGTTCCTCACCTACTCGATGGACGCGATCGTCAACAGCGCCGGCAAGCTGCGCTACCTGTCGGGCGGCCAGTTCGAGTTCCCGATGGTGGTGCTGGCGATGACCGGTGCGGGCTGGGCCGTCGGAGGGCAGCACAACCACAACCTCGAGGCGATGTTCGTGCACGCGCCGGGGTTGAAGGTCGTGATGCCGTCCAGCGCCGCCGACTTCAAGGGCCTGCTGAAGGCGGCGATCCGCGACGACAACCCGGTGCTGTTCTTCATGGACATCGCGCTGACGATGGCGCCGGGCGAGGTGCCCGATTCGGCCGACCACGTCGTGCCGATCGGCCGCGCGGCGGTGTTGCGCGAGGGCAGCGACGTGACGCTGGTGTCGTACGCGAAGACGGTCGGCGCCTGCCTCGCCGCCGCCGAGTCTCTGGCCGCGCAGGGCATCTCGGCCGAGGTACTCGACCTGCGCACGCTCAAGCCGCTCGACGAGAAGGCGATCCTGCGCTCGGTGCGCAAGACCGGGCGGATGGTCGTCGTGCACGAAGCCAACCGGCTGTGCGGCATCGGCGCCGAAGTGTCGGCGATCGTGAGCGAGCACGCGTTCGACGCGCTGAAGGCGCCGGTGCGCCGCCTCGCCGGGCCCGACGCGCCGGCGGCGTCGTCGTGGGTGCTCGAGCAGGCGGCGGTGCCGACCGCGGACGCGGTCCGCGACGCGGTGCTGGGCATGGTCGGCGAGCGCGCCGCGGCCTGATCGCGGCGTCCGGGCGTCGCGCGGGCTAGCCGCCGCGGCGTGCCGGGCCGCCGTGCAGCGGCACGAGCAGCGCCATGGCCAGGCCGACGGCCGCGTGGGTCCAGCCGAGCGCGGGGCGGACCGGCTCGGGTGCGAAGTAATAGAGCAGGTAGGCGCTGAAGACCGAGGACGCGCCGAGGACGGTCATCGCGAGCCCGGTGCGGCGCTGGCCGGCGAGATCGGGGCGGCGCATCCTCGGCGAGGTCAGCCGCCAGCCGTTGGGGACGTGCCCACCGGCGAGCACGCCGGCCATGAACAACGCGGCGAACGCCGCGGCGCCGTGCAGGCGGATCAGCCAGGGCTCGAGCGGATGCGGCAGCTCGCCGGCGCCCGCGCCCCACAGGTAGTGGATCGCGAGCCACGCGACGCCGCTCGCGGCGAGCAGCCAGGCCGATGCGTGCAGCAGCCTGCGCTGCCACGGGGCGACGCGATTCAGTGAAGCCATGCGTGCGCCCCGCAGGCGCCGAGCGCGCGATGCCGCGCGTCGCCGCTGACGGCCACCACCTTGGTCAGCGCGTCGGCCCACACGCAGCGCGGCGCCGCGACGCTCACGCAACAGGCCCGTGCGCCGCGATCGAGGCCCCAGGCCCGCGAGCGGCTCTGCGGTCCGAAATGACTGCTCGCCAGCGCCGCGTCGGCCACCGTCGCGAACGGGCGCACGCCTCCGTGCGCTTCGTCGCGAAGCATCACCGGCACGCGGGCGTCGCCGAAGACGCGCAGGTCTCCGCCGGCGTTGACCCAGCCCGACTCGCAGCCGTGCCGCCGCAGCGCCTCGACTGCGACGTCGACCGCATACCCCTTGGCGATGCCTCCGAGGTCGAGCGTGGCGACCGGCGCCAGCCGCTCGAGCCGCTCGCCGTCGCAGCGCCAGCCCCGCGCGCCGCTGCCCAGGCTCACGTCGAACACGCCATCGGTGGCGTCGTGCAGCCAGCGCGCCGCGTGCAGCACCTCGGCCGTCGCGGGATCGACGGCGATCGCTTCGCCCACGGCCAGCGTGTGAAAGCGCGACACGTCGCTGTCGGGGTCGAAGCGCGACATGCGCGCCTGGACGTGCGCGATCGCCTCGAACGCCGCGCGCGCTGCGCCCTCGCCGTCGCCCGCGGCTTCGCCGTCGCGCAGTCCGACCTCGACCAGCGTGCCGAGCAGCGGCCGCGCGCGGCGCCGCCACGGACCGGTCGCGCCGATCGTGTTCATCCGAGGCTGCCGCTGCGCCGCAGCGCATCGATCCGCGCGACGATCCGGCGCACGCCGTCGGTGACGTGCTGGCAGCTCAACGTCGCGCCGCTGATGTTGGCGATATCCTCGCCGACGCGGATTGCCGACGCGACGGTCTTGCCTTCGAACTGCCGGCGCCAGGCCGGCAGCCGGATCTCGTGACCGTGGCTCTCGCGGTAGTCCATCACCTCCACCTGCCGCACGCTGCCGTCGCGATTCAGGCCGACCGCGTAGGTGATGCGCTCGAACTTGCCGACCACCTCGTCGACGACGACGTAGCCGAGTGTCGCATCGCCGCGCCGCGCGATGCGCACCTGCATCGGCGCGTCGCCGGCGTGCGTCGATCCGGCGTCGGCTGCGACGTCGCGGAGCTCGAAGCGTTCGGCGTCGGGAAACATCAGCTTCTGCGCCTGCTCGGCGCTCAGGTAGTGGACCGCGAACGCGCTCGCCGGCGCGAGCGCCACCAGCGCGGCCGGGAACAGCGTCAGGCGCATCAGAAGCTCCAGCCCAGCCCGAGGTTGACGCGGTTGTTCGCCGAGACGAGCCCGAAGCGCTGTACGTCGGCCTTCAGCACCACGCCCTGCCCGACCAGGAAGTTCACGCCGACGGTGGTCACGCGCTCGGTGCCGGCTGCCTGCGGCGTCAGTCCTGCGCCCAGATCGGCGTAGTCACGCGCAGTGTCGAAGCGCTCGAGCCGCACGAACGGGCTCAGCACGTAGTCGCCCTGGCTCCAGAGCCGGTAGGCGCCCTGCAGGTACCAGCCATCGAAGCGTTCGGGGATCAGCGTGGGGTTGCCCACCAGCGTGGCGTTGAGCGCCGCGGTGTTCGAGATCGAGCCGCGCGCATAGACCGAAGACAGGTCCCAGCGGCCAGGCGACCAGCGTGCGTGCAGGTCCCACAGCGACACGCGCGCGCTCGGCAGCAGCGGCTGCGAGTGGCTCGCAGCGCCGCTGAACGCCGAGCCGCCGACCAGCAGGCCCGGCACGCCGCGCCAGTTGATCGCGCCGAACACGGCGAGGTTGCGCGCGCGGGCCTGCGCGCCTTCCTGGTGGATCGCGCCCAGCGGCGACTCGGCGCCTTCCGTCGACGTCGCGTCCCACTTGCCGACGTCGAAGCCGGTGCTGAGGCCGCCCTGGATGGTGAGCCCGTTGTCGAGGTTGCCGATCAGCTGCACGCCGACCTCGCGCCAGGTGCTCGGGATGATCGCGGTCTCGACGAAGTTGCGGTGCACGCCGTAGTAGGCGGTCGGCTCGTGGTTCTCGTTGAGCATGCCGGCGGGGATCAGGAACAGGCCTGCGCGCGCGGCGAGGCGCGCTCCGAGCTCGCGCTCGACGAAAGCCTGCTCGAGTGCCACCTCGCCCGGGTCGTCGGCCGAGCTCACCGCGTGCTCGACCTCGAGTTCCGCAACCAGTCGGGTCTTCGAATCCATCCGGTGCTGGAAGCCGAGCACGAAGCGACGCAGGTCGACTTGCGCGTCCTGCGGCGCCTTCGTCGGGCGCGTGTAGTTGATCTCGCCGTAGCTGGTCAGCACCGTCGCCGGTTCCGCGAGTTCGGCGCGGGTCGGGAGTTCGGCGCGGGTCGGGCGTCCGGCCGCCGGGGCGGCGTCGGCCGTCGCCGGTGCCGGTGCCGCTCGAGTCGCCGTGCCGGCTTCGGACGCGGCCGCGGCCGTACCGGCGTTGCCGCCCTGCGCCCTGAGCGTCGCGAGCTGCGCCTTCACTTCGGCCAGTTCCGCGGCGAGGCGGTCGAGCTTGCGTGCCAGTTCGAGCTCGGTCGGAGTCTGGGCATGGGCGGGCATCGACAGCGCGGCGCCGAGCAGCGCGGTCGAGACGGCGATCGAAAGGGGCGTGCGTCGCATGGGAGTTCCTCGGGTCACGGCTGGTAGTCGTCGCTGAGCGTGTCCAGGAACGCGACCACGTCGTCGACCTCGCTGTCCGACAGTGCCGGCGCGTCACCGGGCTTGCGGTCGTACGGCGCTTCGCTCGTGTTGACGTTCGCCCGGTACGCGGGGGGCAGGTCGTCGAACTTCACTGGCTGGCCGCTCGCGTCGAGCGGGTACCACTTCCGAGGGTCGGTATCGCGCTGCACGTAGAAGGTCAGCGCTTCCTTCAACGCCCTGAAGCGACCGTTGTGGAAGAAGGTGTGGCGCCTGGCGACGTTGCGCAGCGACGGCACCTTGAACGCGCCGCACAGGTCGGTGCGCGCCGCAAGGTCGCCGGCCGGCCTCGCGCACAGCCCGAGGTCGTAAAAAGCGGGGTCCGCGTTCTGCTGCAGTTCGGGGTTGCGCGGCACCCCGAGCGCGTCGTAGCTGAAGTCGGTGAACAGCGGCAGGCTGCCGTCGCTGCCGCGGCCCGAGGGGTGGCAGGCGGCGCAGTTCCCCTTCGAGGGATCGTTGAACAGCGCCAGGCCGCGCAGTTCCTGCTCGCTCAGCTTCGCGCGGCCGCGCAGGAACTCGTCGTACTTGCTGGTGTACGCGTGGAAGTCGGCGTCTTCGAGCTGGTACTGCTGGAGCGCCAGCGTCATCCGCTGGAACGCCCCGTCGACGTCGGCGAAGACCTCGTTGCCGTACAGCGCCCGGAATTCGGCTTCGTAGCTCGCCCGCGCGAGTTTCGCGACGACCTCGGCCTTGCCGGGGTTGGCCATCTCGCGCGGATTCAGGAGCGGCTCGCCGGCCTGTTGCTGCAGCGACGCGGCCCGCCCGTCCCAGAAGAAGCCGCCGGTCGGCGTGCCTTCGTCGTCGAAGCGGAACGCGCGGTTGGTGTCGAGGTAGCGGATCGACGGCGCCTGTCGCCCGCCCTGCTGGTCGAGCAACGCGCCGCCAGGCTGCCCCGCCAGCGCGTTGGCGGGCGCGTGGGCGTTGTCCGGGTCGTGGCAGCTCGCGCAGGACTGGCGGCCGGATGCGGACAAGCCGGGGTCGCGGAAGATCTTCTCGCCCAGCGCGGCTGCGGCGGACAGTTGCACGGTGTTCGTGCCGGGCGCGGGCGCCAGCGCGGACTCGCCGCTGCCGCAGGCGGCGAGCGCGGTCGCCAGCGACAGCAGCGCGTGGCGGGGTCGTCGGATGCCGGCGAGCGGAATCGGCGGGAGGGAGGGCATCGGAGGCGGGGCCGGAGGACGCTGTTGTCTGAATGGTAATGCAAACGCGAATGCGTCGCATTATACATGGAGACGAGCGGCCTGCAACGATGCCGGCGCGACGGTTTCCGGGCGCTAGCGGGCGAGGCCCGGATACAGCTTCGACGCCAGCGCGAGCAGCAGCGCGAACACGAGCAGCATGATGCCGAAGCTGGTGCCGAGCGCGTGCACGCTCGTGCCGCCGACGATCATCGACCCGCGCAACGCGTCGACCAGGTAGGTCAGCGGGTTCACCGCGGCCAGCGCCTGCAGCCAGCCCGGCATCAGCTGCACCGGGTAGAGCGCGCTCGACGCGAAGAACAGCGGCATCGTCAGCACCTGGCCGATGCCCATGAAGCGCTCGCGCGTCTTGACGATGCAGGCGATGAACAGCGAGAAGGTGGAAAAGATGCACGAGCCGACGAACACGCCCGCCGCCACCGTCAGCACCGGCAGCGGCTCCCAGCGGATGTGGACCTGCAGCAGGATCGCAACCAGGTAGACGACCGCCGCCTGCACGAGTCCGCGCAGTCCCGCCGCGATCGCCTTGCCGAACACCAGCGCACTGCGATGCGCGGGCGTGACCAGCAGCTTGTGCACGATGCCGAGATCGCGCTCCCAGATGATCGCGATGCCGTAGAAGATCGCGCTGAAAAGGATGCTCTGCGCGAGGATTCCGGGCGCCATGAAGTCGAGGTAGCGCAGGTCGCCGGTGGGGATCCCGCGGACCTGGCTGAATACCTGCCCGAACACCGCGAGCCACAGCACTGGTTGCACCGCGCGCGACAGCAGTTCGGTCGGGTCGCGCCGGAGCTTGCGCACCTCCGCGTCGGCGACCGCCGCGGCCTCGCGGAAGAACTCGAGGAGGGGGCTCATCCGAGTCGGCGCACGGTGTCGCGGCTCTCGCGCACTTCGCGGTAGCTGCCGCCGTGGTCGAGCACCGCTCCGCTGAAGCGGACGAACACGTCGGCCAGCGTGGCGTCGGGCCCGATCTCGGCCTTCAGTGCCTCCGGTGCGCCGAGCACCGCCAACCGTCCCTGGTGCAGGATCGCCAGCTCGTCGCAGAGCACGTCGGCCTCCTCCATGTCGTGCGTCGTGATGAGGATCGTCATGCCCTCGGTCTCCCGTAACTGGCGCAGGCGCTCCCAGACGGTCTTGCGCGCGACCGGATCGAGGCCGAGCGTGGGCTCGTCCAGGAAAAGCACCTCGGGCCGATGCAGCGTCGCCTGCGCGACCTCCAGCCGACGCACCATGCCGCCGGAGAAGGTGCGCACCAGCTTGTTCGCCACGGCCTCGAGGCCGGCGAACGCCAGCGCCTCGCTCACGCGTGCGACGCGAATGCGCCCGTGCAGCCCGTGCAGGCGCGCCGACAGGACCAGGTTCTCGGTCGCGGTCAGCGCGCCGTCGGCCGACAGCAGCTGCGGGACGTAGCCGATGCGACGCCGGACCTCGACCGGGTCGGCGGCGACGTCGAAGCCGGCCACGGTCGCCGAGCCCGAGCTCGCGTCGAGCAGCGT
>CALMSQ010000005.1:0-9733 GCA_937872345.1 uncultured Burkholderiales bacterium
ACCAGCGCCTTGAGCAGCTTCGCCACCGCCAGCGGCTGCAGCTCCACGTCGGTCTGCACCAGGATGCCCCGGTCGGCGCCGATCGCCATCGCCGTGCGCAGCGTCTCCTGGCACGCCTGCACCCCGCACGACACCGCCACCACCTCGGTGGCCACCCCCTTCTCCTTGAGCCGCATCGCCTCTTCCACCGCGATCTCGTCGAACGGGTTCATCGACATCTTCACGTTGGCAATGTCCACTCCGCTCTGGTCGCTCTTCACGCGCACCTTCACGTTGTAGTCGACCACCCGCTTCACGGGGACGAGGATCTTCATCGGGGCCTCACGATCTGGGACAGGGTAAAGGGTCGATTATAGGAAATTCGCAAAGACCGCCTTCCGCGCCCCGGGCGAAGGGCATCCGCCTTCGTTGACATGCCGCAAGACCCGTCGCGACAATTCCGGATGCCTGCCGAAGCCGTCCGGAACGCCCTGGTCCGCGATGCGCTGCCGGCCGACGTGCCGGCCATCGCCGCCATCTACGCGCAGCACGTGCTCCACGGACTGGCCAGCTTCGAGGAATCGCCTCCCGACGTCGACGAGCTTCGGGCGCGCCGCGCCGCCGTGCTCGGGAGCGGCCTGCCCTGGCTCGTCGCCGAAGCCGACGGGGCCGTCGTCGGCTATGGCTACGCGGCGCCGTACCGGACCCGCGCGGCCTACCGCCACACGCTGGAGGACTCCGTGTACGTCGCCGCGGGGCTCGAGCGCCGCGGGGTGGGCACGCTGCTGCTGCGGGAGCTGATCCGCCGCTGCGAGGCCGGCCCGTGGCGGCAGATGGTCGCCGTGATCGGTGACAGCGCCAACGCCGGATCGATCGCGCTGCACCGGCGCCTGGGCTTCCGCGACGCCGGCACGCTGGTTTCGGTCGGCTTCAAGTTCGGCCGCTGGGTCGACACCGTGCTGATGCAGCGCAGCCTCGGCGACGGCGACTCGACGCTGCCCGGCCAGGCTACTTCCAGTCGGGCGGGCGCTTCTCGATGAACGCCTGCACGCCCTCGAGCGCCGACTCGTCCATCATGTTGCAGGCCATCGTCTGCCCGGCCAGCTGGTAGGCCGCGTCGATGCCCATCTCGAGCTGCCGGTAGAACAGGCCCTTGCCGGCGGCGATCGCCACCGGCGGCTTCGCGCAGATCGACGCGGCCAGGCGCTCGATCTCCGCGTCCAGCGCCTCGGGGGCGACGACACGATTGACCAGACCCCTGGCCGCCGCGGTCGGGGCGTCGATGAACTCGCCGGTGACCAGCATCTCGAACGCCGCCTTGCGCGACAGGTTCCGCGACAGCGCCACCGCCGGCGTCGAGCAGAAAAGGCCGAGATTGACGCCCGAGACCGCGAACCGCGCGTCGGCGCTGGCGACCGCCAGGTCGCACATCGCAACCAGCTGGCAACCCGCCGCGGTCGCGATGCCGTGGACGCGCGCGATGACCGGCTGCGGCAGTTGCTGGATCGTCACCATCATCCGCGCGCACTGCGCGAACAGCGCACGGTAGTAGTCGTGCGACGGATTGGCGCGCATTTCGCGCAGGTCGTGGCCGGCGCAGAACGCCTTGCCTGCGCCGCCGATCACGACCACCCGCGCCGACGGGTCGCCGGCCACGCGCTCGAGCTCGGCCTGGACGGCGCGCATCAGGTCTTCGGACAACGCGTTGAACTGCGCCGGGCGGTTCAGCGTCAGCCGCACGACGCCGCCGTCGCGCGCCACGGTGACGAGGGGATCGCCCTGCGGCGACGATGCACTCTGCGGAACGGCTGCCATTGCGACTCCTCCTCTGCACGGCCGTCAGCCCGGCCATCCGGTGGTCCCCGGCGAGCCGCCGGCCCGCCGCGCGACTCCGATTATCGGCGCGAGACGCCGATCGTCCAAACCGGCGACTGCGTCACACGGACACCCGGCCCCCTTCGTTTACACTCGACCGGACCCAACGACTCCCAGGCCCTCCATGCTCGAGCGGATCCAGACGGTGGCCGCACAAGTCGGCGCCGTCGTCGTGGGCAAGCAGCCACAGATCAAGCTCGCGCTCGCCTGCCTGCTCGCCCGCGGCCACCTGTTGATCGAAGACCTGCCGGGCGTCGGAAAGACGACGCTCGCCCACGCGCTGTCGATGTCGCTCGGGCTGCAGTTCAAGCGCGTGCAGTTCACCAACGACCTGCTGCCCGCGGACATCGTCGGGCTGTCGGTGTTCGACCGCGAGAGCGCGAGTTTCGTCTTCCACCCCGGGCCCGTGTTCTCGCAGGTGCTGCTCGCCGACGAGATCAATCGCGCGTCGCCGAAGACGCAGTCGGCGCTGCTCGAGGCGATGGAGGAGCGCCAGGTCTCGATCGATGGCAAGACGCTGGTGCTTCCCGAACCGTTCTTCGTCATCGCGACGCAGAACCCGCAGGACCAGATCGGCACGTTCCCGCTCCCGGAGTCGCAGCTCGACCGGTTCCTGATGTGCATCGAGCTCGGCTATCCGGATGCGAAGTCGGAGCGGGCGCTGCTCGAGGGCGAGGACCGGCGCGAGATGCTCGAGGGCCTGCGGGCCAGGATGGACCCCGCGCAGCTCCAGCAAGCGCAGCGGATGGTGCGCGAGATCCGCTGCGCCCCGGCGCTGCTCGACTACGTCCAGAACCTGTTGACCTGCAGCCGGCGCAGCCCGGCGCTGGCCGAGGGACTGAGCCCGCGCGCCGGGCTGGCGCTGGTGCAGGCCGCGCGCGCGTGGGCGCTGCTCGACGGACGCAACCACGTGCTGCCCGACGACGTCCAGGCGGTGCTCACCGCAGTCGCCGGCCACCGGCTCCGTCCGGCCAAGGGCGGCGGCGTCTCGCACCGCGCGCGCGCCGAGATGGTCGCCGAACTGCTGAAGGCGGTGGCGGTGCCGTGAACGCGGCCGTGCACGGCGTCGATGCGCAGGCAGGCGCGCCCGACGCAGCGCCGCTGCCCGCAGAGGCCCGCCCGGGGCCCCTGTACCAGCGACTGATCGACCGGATCCCCGGTCGCAGCCGCCCGCGCGCCGGCGACTACCGGCTCACGCGGCGCAACGTCTACATGCTTCCGACCCGCGCGGGCCTACTGTTCGCGGCCGTGGTGCTGACGATGCTCGTCACCGCGATCAACTACCAGCTGTCGCTCGGCTATGCACTGACCTTCCTCGTTGCGTCGGTCGCCATCGTCGGCATGCTGCACACCTTCCGCAACCTCGCGACGCTGACGCTGCGCGCCGGACGCGCCGAACCGGTCTTCGCCGGGCAGATCGCCGAATTCAGGCTGATCGCGCGCAACGAGACGAAGCTCGAGCGCTACGCGCTGAGCCTGAATGCCACGGGCATGGCCCAGCCCGAATTCTTCGACATCGGCGCGGGAGCCGAGCACTTCATCGCGATCGCGCTGCCGGCCCGACAGCGCGGCTGGATGCAGGTGCCGCGCCTCACGCTGGCCACCACGTTCCCGATCGGGATCTGGCGCGCCTGGTCGCGCTGGCATCCGGCGCTGCGCGTGCTGGTGTATCCGCAGCCCGAGACCCCGGCCGCGCCCCTGCCCGCCCGCGTGGCAACGAGCGGCGAAGGCAGTGCGCGCGGGCAGGGGCACGAGGACATCGCGGCGCTGCGGCCCTATGCCGCGGGCGACTCGCCGCGGCTGATCGCATGGAAGGCGATTGCGCGCACCGCCTCCGACGACCTCATCACGAAGCAGTTCGACGGCGGCGACCTCGGCGAGCTCTCGCTCGACTGGTCGGTGCTGCCCTCGTCGATGGACCCCGAGGCGCGCCTGTCCCGGCTCACGCGATGGGTGATCGACGCCGACTCGGCGGGCGTTCGCTATGCGCTGGCGCTGCCGGGCGTGCAGGTTCCGCCCGACCTCGGCCCGGCCCACCGCGCGCGGTGCCTCGAGGCGCTCGCGACCTGGGGCACCTGAGATGGCGCGGGGCCTGCACTATTCGCTGCGTGCGCTCGGCGGCACCCTGGGCGCGCAATGGGAGCGCGAGCGGCGCGAGACGCTGTTCCTGATGGTGCCGGTCGCGCTGTCGGTGCTGCCGCACGCGGCGCATCTTCCATGGTGGGTCGGGGCGGGCTTCTTCGTGCTGTTCGCGTGGCGCCTCGGCCTGGTCATGTCGGGGCGATGGCTGCCGCGGGCGTCGGTGCGCTGGGTGGCCGCCATCGCCTGTACCGCTGCGGTGCTCGCACACTACCAGACCGTGTTCGGGCGCGAGCCCGGGGTCGCGCTGCTGGTGCTGTTCCTCGGGTTGAAGCTGATGGAGATGCGCGCGCGGCGCGATCTCTTCGTCGTGATCTTCCTGTGCTTCTTCCTGCTGCTGACGGCGTTCTTCCATTCGCAGTCGATCGCCACCGCGATCGCGGTCGCGCTGGCGCTCTACGGGCTGCTCGCGGCGATGCTCACGATGCAGTTCCGCCAGCACGAAACCCCGATCGGCCAGCGCCTGCGCACGGTCGGCGTCATGCTGGCGCAGGCGCTGCCGATCGCCGCAGCGGTCTTCGTGCTGTTCCCGCGCTTCGGCGGGCCGCTCTGGGGCCTTCCTTCGGACGCACACCGTGCCCGCACCGGTTTGTCCGAAACCATGACCCCGGGCAACATCGCGCAGCTGTCCGAGTCCGACGAGATCGCGTTTCGCGTGCTGTTCGACGGCGCGATTCCGCCCACCGCCCGCCTGTACTGGCGCGGCCCGGTCCTCGGCAGTTTCGACGGGCTGGCCTGGCGTGCGCTCGACGCAGGCGCGACGCCCGCGCGCCCGATGCGCCTGGAGTTCGGGGCGCAGGGCCAGGCGATCCGCTACACGGTCACCCAGGAGCCCACCGGCCGCAACTGGCTGTTCGCGCTGGAGATGCCGACGCGCGCCGAGTCGGGGTCGGCCCGGCCGCTGCTGCGCTCCGACCTTCAGCTCGTCTCGCCCGGCCCGATCGTCGAACGCCTGCGGATGACCGTGGTGTCGAACACCGACTTCCGCGCCGGAGTCGACGAGGACGCGGCGTCGTTGCGCGACTGGCTCGCGTTGCCTGCCGGCTTCAATCCGCGCACCGTCGAAATGGCGTCGCGCTGGCGCGCCGAGGCCGGCACCGCCCCCGGTGCCGACGAGCGACTGGTCGATCGGGCGCTGGCGATGTTCGGCACGCAACCGTTTCGCTACACGCTCGAGCCGCCGCTGCTCGGACGAGACAGCGTCGACGACTTCCTCTTCGCCACGCGGGCCGGCTTCTGCGAGCACTACGCGAGCGCCTTCGCGGTGCTGATGCGCGCGCTCGGGATTCCCGCGCGCATCGTGACCGGCTACCAGGGCGGCGAGCGCAACCCGGTCGACGGCTACTGGCTGGTTCGGCAGGCCGATGCGCATGCCTGGTCCGAGGTCTGGCTCGCAGGCCGCGGCTGGGTGCGCGTCGACCCGACGGCCGCGGTCGCGCCCCAACGCATCGAGAGCGGGCTGCGCCTGGGCCGCCTCGCCGCCGGCGAGGACGCCGCGGGGCGCGCGCGATCGATGGTGCAGCGCCTCTGGCTGAACCTCGACGCGATCGGGAACGCGTGGAACCAGTGGGTGCTCTCCTACGATCGCACCCGCCAGCAAGGCCTGCTAGGGCGCCTGGGCGTCTCGGCGGGAGACTGGCGCCAGGTGGCCGCACTGCTGGCCGGCGTGCTGGCCGCGTTGATCGGCGCGGTGGCGCTCCTCACCCTTCGGCCGCACATGCCGCGCGACCCGGTGGTGCAGGCCTACGAGTCGTTCTGCGCGAGGCTGGCCTCGGTGGGCCTGGAGCGCGGCCAGCACGAGACCGCCTCGCGCTACCTGGCACGCATCGCTCGCGCGCTCGACGAAGGGCAACTCGCCGAGGCACGGCGCATCGTCGCAGCCTACGAGCGCCTTCGCTACGCGGAACCGTCGCCCGATCGGACCGCCGTGCGACACTTGCGCAAGTCCGTGCAAGCCTTCAAGCCGTGAACCCGCACCCGCCCGCGCCCGCACCTTCTCCGAGAACGATCCGTACCCCGCTGCGTCGCGCACCGCTTGCCCTGCTGGCCGCGCTGGCGATCGCGATCGCCGCCGCCCCTGCGATGTCGGAAGCGAAGCGGCGCGCCAAGCGCCCGGCGGCCGCACCCGTCGCCGCGGCCGTCGCCGCCGGCTACGCCGACCGCCCGGAAGTCAGGAGCTTCGTCGCCGAGATGGTCGCCGAGCACGGCTTCATCGAGTCCGAGCTGCTCGCGATGTTCGCGCAGGTTCGACGCAGCGACGACGCGATGCGGCTGATGGCGCCGGCCCCGCCGACCTTCAAGCGCTCGTGGCAGGCGTACCGATCGCGCTTCCTCGACCCCTTGCGCATCCGCGAGGGCCTGCGCTTCTGGAGCGAGCAGGAGCTCTGGCTCGATCTCGCTGCGCAGCGTTTCGGTGTCCCGCCCGAGATCGTGGTCGCGATCATCGGCGTCGAGACGATCTACGGACGCATCACCGGCGACTTCCGCGTCCTCGACGTTCTCACGACGCTGGCGTTCGACTATCCGCGCCGCGCTGACTATTTCCGCAGCGAGCTCGAGCAGTACCTGCTGTACAGCCGCGAGTCCAACCTCGACGTCTTCTCGGTGCGCGGCTCGTTCGCCGGCGCGATCGGGCTGCCGCAATTCATGCCCGGCAGCATCCGCCGATTCGCGGTCGACCTCGACGGCGACGGCGGCGTCGACCTTCAGTCGAACCCGGCCGACGCGATCGGCAGCGTCGCGAGCTTCCTCGCCGAGCACGGCTGGCGCAACGGCGAGCCGGTGCGATTCGAGATGCTTTTCGACGACGAGGGGCGGCTCGCGCCGCTGATCGACGCCGGCATCCGCCCGCAGTTCACGATCACCGAACTCGCCGAGTACGGCGTCTCCAGCACCGAGCCGGTGTCGCTGGACATGCCGCTGGCGCTGATCGACTTGCCCAACGGCGACGGCGCGCCGAGCTATTACCTCGGCGCGCAGAACTTCTTCGCCATCACGCGCTACAACCGCTCGAGCTTCTACGCCATGGCGGTCTACGAGCTGGCGCGCACGCTCGCCTCGCGGCGCTGATCTTCAGTCCTCGATGGGACGCGCGTCGACCCTGCGCAGCGCCGCCATCAGCACGCCGGTCGCCACGATCAGCACGATGCCGATCATCGACACCGAATCGGGGAACTGGCCGAAGAACAGCAGCCCGAATGCGACCGCCATCACCGAGTGCGTGTAGCTGAACGGGGCCAGCGCGGCTGCCGAGCCGTGCTCGTAGGCACGCACCAGCAGCAGGTGGCCCGCGGCGCCGATCGCGCCCATCGACACGAACAGCAGCCCCTGCAGCCAGCCGTCCGGCCATTGCCAGCGGCCAGGCGCCACCACCGCCAGCATCAGGGCGGCGACCAGTGCGCCGATGAACAGCGTCGCCAGCCCGTTGTCGACGCCCGACAACTTGCGGGTCAACAACTGGTAGCCGACGATGAACAGCGCGGCAAGCAAGGGCAGTGCCGCCGGCCAGCCGAACAGCGCGCTGCCCGGGCGCACGATCAGCAACACGCCGGCGAAGCTGGCCGCGAGCGACACCCAGGTGCCGCGCGGGGCGCGTTCGTGCATCAGCGCCACCGCCCCTACGGTGACCAGGATCGGCGAGATCGACACGATCGCCGTCGCCTCGGCCAGCGGGAGGTACGCGATGCTCGAGAAGAAGCACACCGACGACATCCCCAGGCACACGCCGCGCGCCACCTGCAGTGCCGGCCGTCGCGTGCGCACCAGCGAGCGCCCCATCCGGGGCAGGAAGACCGCAGCCATCAGCAGCACGTGAAAGACGTAGCGCGCCCAGGCGACCAGCAGCGGGTGGTGCGTCTGCGACAGGTGCTTCGCCACGCTGTCGAGCAGCGCGAAGAGCACGCAAGCGCCGACGAGCAGCACGATGGCGCGCAGCGGAGCGTGGACGGCGTGCATCGGGTTCGGCGCGAGCAGCGCGGCAGCAGGCCGCGCGCGCCCGCGCGTCGGTCAGCCGGGGAACACGCCGGTCGACAGGTAGCGGTCGCCGCGATCGCAGACGACGAACACGATCGTGGCGTTCTCGACTTCCTCGGCCAGCCGAAGCGCGATCCAGCAGGCTCCGGCCGCGGAGATGCCGCAGAAGATCCCCTCTTCGGCGGCCAGGCGCCGCGCCATCTGCTCGGCGTCGGCCTGCGCGACCGACTCGATGCGGTCGACGCGCGCGTGCCGGAAGATCTTCGGCATGTAGGCCTCGGGCCACTTGCGGATGCCGGGAATCGAGGATCCCTCGGTGGGCTGCGCACCGACGATGCACACCGCCGGATTGCGCTCCTTCAGGTAGCGCGACACGCCGGTGATCGTGCCGGTGGTGCCCATTGCCGAGACGAAGTGCGTGACCTGCCCGCTCGTGTCGTCCCAGATCTCGGGGCCGGTGGTCTCGTAGTGCGCCGTCCAGTTGTCGTCGTTCGAGAACTGGTCGAGCACGCGGCCGCGGCCCTCGCGCTGCATCTGGTCGGCGAGGTCGCGCGCGCCCTCCATGCCCTGTTCGCGCGAGACCAGGACGAGCTCGGCGCCGTAGGCCTTCATCGACTGCCGACGCTCGAGCGACTGGTTGTCCGGCATGATCAGGATCATCCGGTAGCCGCGAAGGGCCGCCGCCATCGCCAGGCCGATGCCGGTGTTGCCCGAGGTCGCTTCGATCAGCGTGTCGCCGGGGCGGATCTCGCCGCGCGCCTCGGCGCGCGCGATCATCGCCAGCGCCGGGCGATCCTTGACCGAGCCCGCCGGGTTGTTGCCTTCCAGCTTGCCGAGCACGACGTTGCCCCGCCTCTCGCAGGCGGCCCCGGGGATGCGTTGCAGCTTCACCAGCGGCGTGCGGCCGATCGTCTGCTCGATCGTCGGGTAGATGGGGCGTTTCTCGTTCATGTTCGACTCGCTGGGTGGCAACCGGACGCGCCCCGCGCGCTCAGTGGAAGACCGGGCGCTCGCCCGGCAAGGACGTGACGCCGGGAAGGCCCGCGTCGAGGATCGCGTGGCGCACCGCCTCGATGGCCGGGGCGCGCGTGAAGCTCTTGCGCCAGACCAGCGACACGCGTCGATGCGGCGGCGGCGCCTCGAAGGGAACGTAGCGCAGCAGGTCGTCTTCGCGCGGCTGCGCGCAGGCCGTCCAGGGCAGGACGGTGATGCCTATCCCCGACGCGACCATGTGCCGGATCGTCTCGAGCGACGACCCCTCGAAGGTCTTCTGGATGCCAGCGCTCGCCTGCGAATAGCGCGACAGCTCCGGGCAGACTTCGAGCACCTGGTCTCGGAAGCAGTGCCCGGTGCCGAGCAGCAGCATCGTCTGCTCCTTGAGCTCGGTCGAGCGGATCGACTTGCGCCGCGCCCACGGGTGCTGCCTCGGCACCGCGACGACGAAGGGCTCGTCGTAGACGCCCAGCGTGACCAGGCCGTGGTCGGGGAACGGATCGGCGAGGATCGCGATGTCGATGTCGCCCTGTCGCAACAGCTCGAGCAGCTTGACGGTGAAGTTCTCCTGGAGCAGCAACGGCATCTGCGGCGCGTCCTCGATCATCCGCGGCACCAGCCGTGGCAGCAGGTACGGGCCGATCGTGTAGATGACGCCGACGCGCAGCGGGCCCACCAGCGGATCCTTGCCCTGCACCGCGATCTCGCGGATCGCGTTGGTCTGCTCGAGCACGCGCTGCGCCTGTTCGACGATCTGCTCGCCGACCGGCGTGAT
>CALMSQ010000006.1:0-3517 GCA_937872345.1 uncultured Burkholderiales bacterium
CGAACGCGCGCGTCGCGCAGCGCCGACAGCCGGGCCCGCGCGTCGGCGAGCAGCGCGGCCGCCCGATCGGGCGGCAGGCCGGCCTTCGCGGCGGCTTCGTCGAGCGACGCGGACAGGTGCAGGTGCCACGCGCGTCCCTCGAAATTGGCCGGCTCGTCCAGGCCGTAGCGCGCGGCGAAGACGGCGAACTGCACGTCGTCGAGAGTCCGGCGCACCTCGTCGCGCTGCCAGACGTAGAAGCGCCCCTCTTCGCCCTCGGAGTCGGCATCGAGGCTGCTGTAGTAACCGCCGGCAGGCGATTGCATCTCGCGGATCAGCCAGGCCGCGGTTTCCTCGCAGACCTGCCGGAACAGGGCATCGCCCGTGAGCTGCCATGCTTCGGCGTACAGGCGCAGCAACGGGCCGTTGTCGTACAGCATCTTCTCGAAGTGCGGGATCAGCCACTGCGCGTCGGTGCTGTAGCGGCAGAAGCCGCCGCCCAGGTGGTCGTACAGGCCGCCTTCGGCCATGTGCCGCAGCGTCGAGATCACTGCGTCGCGCGCCTGCGCGTCGTCGGCGGCGACTGCGTGGCGAAGCAGCGCGTCGAGGCTCGACGGCTGCGGGAACTTCGGCGCGCCGCCGAAGCCGCCGTGCGTCGCATCGTAGGACGGCATCAGCGCGTCGCGCAGCCCGCGCGGCGCCACCCGTGCGAGCGCATCGAGCGCGTCGCCCGCGGCGTGCTCGTCGCGGCCCGCGCCGTCGCCACGCCGCGGCACGGTCTCCGCGAGGTGCCGCACGAGCTCGTCGCCCTGCGCAAGCACCTGCTCGCGCTGCCCGGCCCACACCTGCGCCACGCGCTGAAGCAGCTCGTCGAAACCCGGCAGGTTGTAGCGCGAGCGCTTCGGGAAATAGGTCCCGCCGAAGAACGGCTTGCCGTCCGGGGTCAGGAACATCGTCAGCGGCCAGCCGCCAGGCCGCCCGGCGACCAGCTGGTGTGCGACCTGGTAGATCTGGTCGATGTCGGGGCGCTCCTCGCGATCGACCTTGACGTTGACGAACCAGCGGTTCATCAGCGCCGCGGTCTCCTCGTCCTCGAAGCACTCGTGCGCCATCACGTGGCACCAGTGGCAGGCCGAGTAGCCGACCGACAGCAGGATCGGCCGGCCGGTGGTTCGCGCGAGCGCAAGGGCCTCCTCGCCCCATGGGTGCCAGTCGACCGGGTTGTCGGCGTGCTGGAGCAGGTAGGGGCTGGTTTCGCCGGCGAGGCGGTTCGGCATGGAGGTCGTCCTCGGAATCGGGCATCGCCGCTCGACACCGACGCTCGGCGCAGACGCCCCGCGTCGTGAGCCTTGACAGCGTAGCGCGAATCGGTCGCCGGGCTCGCGCCGGCCCTGGCGCCAGTACCTTCATCCGGGATGTGTTTGACAGCGCCGCGGACCTCGCAGTATCAATCGGTACAACGCATCCGTGGTCGAGCCGATGCCCCGCCTGGTCTTCACGCAGCAACTGCGTCGCTTCACCGAAGTGCCCGAGATCGACTCGGACGCCGTTTCGCTCAGGCTGGCGCTCGAGGACGCGTTCGCGGTGAATCCGCAGCTGCGCGGCTACGTGCTCGACGACCAGGCGCACCTGCGCCCGCACCTGGCGGTGTTCATCGACGGGCGCAGGCTGCGCGATCGCACGCAACTCGACGTGCCGCTGCCGGCCGACGGCACCGTCTACGTGCTGCAGGCGCTCTCGGGAGGATGACGATGAGCGCGCGCGCCTGGGTCGCGACCCGCAAGGGGCTGTTCGAGCTTCGCGGCCAGGGCGCGCAATGGCGCATCGCGTCGGTGAGCTTCCTAGGTGATCCGGTCAGCGCGGTGTTGCCGGCCGATCCATCGGCGCCGGGCCGCCCGATGATCGCGGCGCTCAACCTCGGTCACTTCGGCGTCAAGTGCCATGCGTCCGACAATGGCGGACGCGACTGGCGCGAGGTGAATGCGCCCGCTTTCCCCGCGCAGCCGGCCGACGCTCGCGACGACGTCGAATGGAAGCTGCTGCAGATCTGGTCGCTCGCCGGCCACGGCGACGCGATCTGGGCGGGAACGCTGCCCGGGGGCCTGTTCCGCTCCACCGACGGGGGCGCCACGTGGCGGCTCTGCGAGTCGCTGTGGAACGATCCGCGCCGGCGCGAGTGGTCCGGCGGCGGATACGACGCGCCCGGCATCCATTCGATCGTGCTCGACCCGCGCGACCGCGACCCGGCCCGCCAGCGCGTCGTGGTCGGCGTCAGCACCGGCGGCGCCTGGGCCAGCCGCGACGGTGGCGCAACCTGGGTCTCCGCCGCGCGAGGGATGCGCGCCGACTACATGCCGCCCGAACGCGCCTTCGACGACACGGCGCAGGACGTGCACCGGATCGTCGCCTGCGCGGCCCGCCCCGAGCATCTCTGGTGCCAGCACCACAACGGCATCTGGCGCTCGACCGACGCGGCGGCTTCGTGGCAACAGGTCACCGGCGTGCCGGTGTCCGACTTCGGCTTCACGGTCGCGGTGGACCCGAACGATCCGGCGCGCGCGTGGTTCGTGCCGGCAGTGGCCGACCAGCGTCGCGTGCCGGTCGACGCGGCGCTGTGCGTACTGCGCACCGACGACGGCGGCGCGACCTTCACCGCGCTGCGCGAGGGGCTACCGCAGTCGCACTGCTACGACCTCGTCTACCGCCACGGCCTCGACGTCGGCGCCGACGGCCGCACGCTGCTGATGGGCTCGACGACGGGCAGCCTGTGGGCGAGCGACGACGGCGGCGAGCGCTGGCAAGCGGTGTCGACCTCGCTGCCGCCGATCCACGCGGTCGTGCTCGAGCGCGCCTAGGGGGGTCAGGCCGGAATCAGGCGCAGCTGCCCCGGGTCGACGCCGACGTGCACCCGCGCGCCGGGCGCGAAGCCGGGGTCGCCGAGCGCGTGCGGCTGGTCGGCGATGAGCTCGACGTCGCCAGCGCGGACGCGATAGCGGACGAACTCACCCAGGAACTCGCGCTCGGACACGGTCGCCGCGACCCAGTGGCGCGACGCGTTGCCCGGCACTGCGCTCAGCGCGACACTGTGCGGCCGGAACGCGATCTCCACGCGGCCGGTCCGGCCGACCGACCCCGCAGGAAGCCCCACGGTGCCCAGCGACGAGGCGACCGTGCCAGCCGACGCCTCGCCCGGCACGAGGTTGATCGTGCCGACGAACTCGGCGACGAAGCGGTTGACCGGGTCGTCGTAGAGCGCGGTGGGCGCGCCCACCTGCTGGATCACGCCCTGGTGCATCACCGCGATCCGGTCGGCGGTCGTCATCGCTTCCTCCTGGTCGTGCGTGACGAAGATCGTCGTGATCGCCAGCTGCTTCTGCATCGCGACCAGCTCGCGGCGCATGTGGTGGCGCAGCTTCGCGTCGAGGTTCGACAGCGGCTCGTCTAGCAGCAGCACGCGCGGCTCGATCGCGAGCGTGCGCGCGAGCGCCACGCGCTGCTGCTGGCCGCCCGAGAGCTGGCCGGGCCGCCGCCCGGCGTA
>CALMSQ010000007.1:0-3515 GCA_937872345.1 uncultured Burkholderiales bacterium
GAAGAGATCCTCGGCGAGGACGGGCTGCGCCGCGCCGTGGTCGTGGCCGCGCCGAGCGACGCCCCGCCGCTGGCGCGAATGCAGGGCGCGGTCTACGCGACCGCGGTCGCCGAGCACTTCCGCGACCGCGGCAAGCACGTGCTTCTGCTGATGGACTCGCTCACGCGCTACGCGATGGCAGCCCGCGAGGTCGCACTGGCGATCGGCGAGCCGCCGGCGACCAAGGGCTATCCGCCCTCGGTCTTCGCGCGGCTGCCCTCGCTGATCGAGCGCACCGGCAACGGTGTCGACGGTCACGGCTCGATCACTGCCTTCTACACCGTGCTCGCCGAAGGCGACGACCAGCAGGATCCCGTGGCCGACGCGGCTCGCTCGTTCCTCGACGGCCACTTCGTGCTGACCCGCGCGCTCGCCGATGCAGGACACTACCCGGCGATCGACATCGAGCAGTCGATCTCGCGAGTGATGAACAACGTCGTGCCGGCCGCACACGTCACGCAAGCGCGCCGCCTGAAGTCGCTGTGGTCGCACTACCAGCGCAGCCGCGACCTGATCGCGGTAGGGGCCTACGTGCCGGGATCGGATCCCGAGACCGACCTGTCGATCGCGCTTCTTCCGCAGATCTCACGTTTCCTGAAGCAGGACGTCTCCGAGCGCTGCGATCTCGAGGCCTCGCGCCAGGCACTTGCCAGGCTCGCCGCGAGCAGCGGCGCGGGCAGCGCCCATCACGCCGCCCACGGAGCGGCCCACCCGTGAAGCGCAACGCCCTGCAGAGACTGATCGAACAGGCGCGGCGCGTTCGCGACGACGCCGCCACCCGCGCGGCCAGCGCAGACCGCGAGGTCGACAAGGCGCAGCGCACGCTCGACATGCTGTCGACGTACCTGCGCGAGCACCTTCAGCGGGGCCGGGCGCCAGCGGCAACCGACGCGCCGTCGCTGCGTACCCGCGAAGGCTTCACGCGCAAGCTCGACGTGGCGATCGGCGAGCAGACCCGCCAACGCGACGGGCTACGCGATGCGGCCGAACGCGACCGCGCCGAACTGATCGAGCGACAGCGCCGTCTGCTCGCATTCGAGGCCGTGCAGGCGCGCCGCGAAGCGTTGCAGCGACTCATGCTGCGACGCGCCGACCAGCGTCGAACCGACGAGATCGCCGCGCAGATCGCGCGGCGGCGCCCGGGAGAAACCATCGATGAGAACTGACTCGCTGCCGGCCCCGATCGCCCGGCCCCGCCAGGACACCGCGCGCGAGCCGTCGCGCCAGGAAGACGCCGAGCGAGGCGCAGGCACGTCCTTCGGCGAGGCGATGGCGGTCGCGCACCGCGCCGCCGCGCAGGCCCCGGCAGCGCGTGCGAAGACGGAGCGCGACGAGCGCGACGATGCCGTCGCGCGGCCCGACACGACGGGTGCCCCAGGCGCCGCAGCAGCCTCGAATCGTGGAGACGACGATGCGGCGGATTGCCGCGCCGATACGACCAACGCCGATGCCTGCGTCGCGAGCGCCGCGCCGCCGGCGCAGCCCACCGACGGCTCCGCCGCAACGCTCGCGCCGGTGGCGGCGACGGTGGTCCCGATGCCGCCGCCCGTCGCTTCCGCAACCCCGCTCTCGGCGTCGCCGCAGGCCGCCGATGCGCCGGGTGCCGGTTCCCTCGCCGGCGCCGTGCGCGTCAAGGGCCCCCGTGCAGCGGCGTCCGTCGCCGCCCCGGTTCCGGCCGGCGAGTCCTGCGCACCCGCGCTGGCCGGCACGGACGCTCGCCCGGTGACGGATGCGAACGCGCCCGCGACCGGAGCATCGTGCCCCGCCGGGGCCGGCGTCGTCACCGACGCGGCCCGTGCCGAACCGGCAGCGCCCGACGGATCGAGCCCGAAAGCGCCCGGCCAGGCCGCTCCGGATCCGGTGCACCGAAAGCCCGGCCACGAGCCCGCGATCACCGGTTCGGGCGCGCACGGACCCGACGTCCAGGCGCGCCCCGCGCAGATCGGCGGCCCGGCGCAACCGCCTTCGACGGACCCGACCCCATCGTTTGCGATGCCTGCGCTGGCCACCGCGCCCGGCGCTTCGCATGCCGCGGCGCACCCCGCACCGCCGGTCTTCGCCTCGGTACCGACACCAGTCGGACACCCCGGTTTCGCCGACCGCTTCGCCGGCGAGGTCGGCACGCTGGCGCTACGCGGAATCGAACAGGCCGAGATCGTGCTGAACCCGCGCGACCTCGGTCCGGTGCGCATCGAGCTCTCGCTGAACGGCGAAGCCGCGCGCATCGCGTTCAGCGCGGCCCAGCCCGAGACGCGCCACGCGATCGAGCAGACGCTGCCGGTGTTGAAGGATCTGCTGGCGAGCAATGGCCTGATGCTGGCCGGTGCGAGCGTCTCCGACGGGCGCGCCGGCCAGGACACGGCCGGCGGGTCAGCGTTCGCCCGCGCGCCGACGCCGCCGGCTGCGTGGACCAGCCCCGGCGATGAGGGCGCCGCGTCGCCCGGCACCGTCGTCGCGCGCTCCGCGAGGCTGCGCGGCCTGGTGGACCTGTACGCCTGAGACGCAACGCAAACCCGAGGCCGCCCGAACGGGTCGATCGAATTGCCGGTGCCGGCCGGCGTTTTTCCGCTGACCGCACCGCGACGTTCCTGCCGAGAATCGGTTCCGGAGCGACTTTCACGAGTCGCCCGAGAACCCCGAAGCAGGAGCTGCAATGCCGGACCAGGCCGCCACCCAGGACACCCCGCCGAAGAAGCGTTCTCGAAGGCCGCTCGTAGTCGTCGCAGCCGTGGCGTTGCTCGCCGCCGGCGGCGGCGGCGCGTGGTGGATGACCCGGCCCGCCGCGGACGGGCACGCGGCCGCCGAGTCTTCGCCGCGAGCGAGCTCCGTCTTCGTGCCGCTCGACCAGTTCACCGTCAACCTCGCCGACGACGGCGGCGAGCGCTTCGCGCAGCTCGCGATGACGCTCGAGGTCGTCGACAGCCACGCCGAGGCCGCGCTGAAGGCACGGATGCCGGCGATCCGCAACGCGATCCTGCTTCTGCTGTCCGCGAGCTCCTCGAAGGATCTGTTGACGGTCGCGGGAAAACAGAAGCTCGCCGACCAGGTGGCCGCGATCGCGGGCCACGAACTGGGCTGGCAGGCCGAAGCCGCCGGCGCAGCCGAGCCAGCCGTGCAGCCGCGCAAGGTCTCGCTCTCGCAGGCCCGGCCGAACCCGGTGCTCGCAGTGAACTTCTCGCACTTCATCATCCAGTAGCGACGGTCATGCCAGAAGCGTTCCTGTCACAGGACGAAGTCGACGCACTGCTCGACGGCGTTCAGGGCAGCGAGGCCCCCGGCGAAGGCGTTCGCGCCGACCCGGTGCAGCCCTACGACCTGTTGCGCCGCGACCCGCTGTCGCGCGCACCGATGCCTGCGCTCGAGGCGGCGCACGAGCGCTTCGCGCGCAACCTCGCTGCAGCGCTTTCGGCCTTCATCGGTCGCCCGCCCGCAGTGACCGCGCATCCGGCGCGCGTGCGTCCGTACGCGGCGTTCGT
>CALMSQ010000008.1:0-9941 GCA_937872345.1 uncultured Burkholderiales bacterium
TGGCCGGGCGGCACGTGCAGGTAGATCGGCCGGCGGATCACGCCGATCGGCGCCGGCTGGATGATCACCGGCTCGGGATAGATCAGCGCGGGATGCGGAAACTGCCCGATGTCGATGCGGCCGTAGAATCCGGGCTGGCCGACGCTGACCGAGACGCCCACGTCGGCGGCGATGGCGGGCACGGTGGCCGCAGCCAGCGCCGCGGCAAACAGGAAACGCTTCATGCGAAGTACTCCGGCTGTGCAAACCCCCTTATAACGCCTCCGGCACCCCGACCGCCCGCCGCGGGCAGCCGCAGCGCGAGGCCCCCGAACCGCGGCCGGGCAGGCGCGGCGGACGGAACGCCGCCTCGCGCCCGAGCGGCTTGCGGAGCCGATGCAAATAGCGCTATAATTCAAAGCTTTGCTGCAATATCGAGCTCGAACTCGAGCTCAAACAAGCGAGTCCCAGGAGCCCATCATGGCCCGAGTCTGCCAAGTCACCGGAAAAGCGCCGATGGTCGGCAACAACGTTTCGCACGCGAACAACAAGACCAAGCGCCGCTTCCTGCCGAACCTGCAATACCGCCGCTTCTGGGTCGAGAGCGAGAACCGCTGGGTGCGCCTGCGCATCACCAACGCGGCGCTGCGCCTGATCGACAAGAAGGGCATCGACGCGGTGCTCGCCGACCTGCGCGCCCGCGGCGAAGCGGCCTGACATCGAGGAACACCCATCATGCGCGACAAGATCAAGCTCGAGTCGTCGGCCGGCACCGGCCACTTCTACACGACGACGAAGAACAAGCGGACCATGCCCGAGAAGATGGAGATCAAGAAGTTCGATCCCGTCGCCCGCAAGCACGTGACGTACAAGGAAACCAAGATCAAGTAAGCGCGCCGGCGCGAACGATCGGCCAGCCCCTCTGCCGAGGGCTGGTTCCTGCAAGCCCCTCTGCCGAGGGGCTTTTGCTTTCCGGCGCCGCGCCTGCACGCCTTCTGCTATCGTCGCCGATGGCCGGGCGCGGCGCACCGTGCGTCGCGCACGCCGCCCGCCCCTGCCTCCCCGAACCGACCGCATGAAACTGCTCTCGTACCAGACCCGCGACGGCGTCGCGCGCTTCGGCGCGCTGGCCGGCGGCGGCGTCGTCGACCTGTCGGCGCGCGTCGGCGCGCGCTACCCGGACCTGCTCCGCTTGCTGCAGGCCGGCGCGATCGACGAGGCGCGCCGGCTCGCGCAGGCTGCTCCCGCGGACCACCGCCTCGACGAGATCGCGTTCGACCTGCCGGTGACACGGCCGGGCAAGATTCTTTGCATCGGAGTGAACTACGCCGAGCGCAACGACGAGTACCGCGACGGGTCGAGCGCGCCGAATTACCCGAGCGTGTTCCCGCGCTTCGCGTCGTCGTTCGTCGGGCATGGGCACCCGATCCTTCGCCCGCCCGAGTCGCCGCAACTCGACTACGAGGGCGAGATCGCGATCGTGATCGGCCGGCGCGGCCGTCGCATCGCCGAGCGCGACGCACTCGGCCACGTCGCCGGGCTGACCTGCCTGAACGAAGGGACGATCCGCGACTGGGTCCGGCACGGCAAGTTCAACGTGACCCAGGGCAAGAACTGGGACGCCAGCGGATCGATCGGCCCGTGGATCGCGACCGCCGACGAATTCGACCGCTACGACGCCCTCACCGTCACCACGCGCGTCAACGGCGAAGTGCGCCAGCACGACACGACGGGCCGGCTGATGTTCCCGTTCGCCTTCCTGATCCATTACGTCTCCACGTGGACGACGCTGGAGCCCGGCGACATCATTTCCACCGGCACGCCGACCGGCGCCGGCGCCCGCTTCGATCCGCCGCGCTTCCTGGTGCCCGGCGACGTCGTCGAGGTCGAGGCGAGCGGCGTGGGCACGCTGCGCAACGTCGTCGCCGACGAGGTTCCCCGATGAAGATGACTCCCGAGCAGCACCGGCAGGCGGCGCTCGACCTCGCGAGGGCCGAGCTCGAGGCGAAGGCGATTGCCCAGCTCGCGACGACCTGGCCCGGAATGGACCTGGACGACGCCTATGCCGTGCAGCGCGAGGTGATCGCGATGCGCATGGCGCAGGGCGCGAAGCTGCGCGGCCACAAGGTGGGCTTGACCTCGAAGACGATGCAGCGCAGCGCCGGCATCGACGAGCCCGATTACGGCCACCTGCTCGACGACATGTTCCGCGCCGACGGCGACACGCTGCAGGCCGCGCGCTTCATCGTGCCGCGCATCGAGGTCGAGCTCGCGTTCGTGCTGGGGCGCCCGCTCGCCGGACCCGGAGTCACGCTGTTCGACGTGCTGCGCGCCACCGAGTTCGTGACGCCCGCGCTCGAGCTGATCGACGGGCGCAGCCACTACCCGCGCACGATCGTCGACAACGTCGCGGACAACGCGGCCTGCGGCGCCGTGATCCTCGGCAACCGCGCGTTCGGGCCGACCGAGGTCGACCTGCGCTGGGTCGGCGCGATGCTCTACAAGAATGCGCAGGTCGAGGAGACCGGACTCGCCGCCGGCGTGCTCGGCAACCCGGCGCTCGGCGTCGTGTGGCTGGCCAACCGGCTCGCCACGTTCGGCACGACGCTGGAAGCCGGCCACGTGGTGCTGGCCGGCTCGTTCACGCGGCCGGTGCCCGTGGCCGCCGGCGACGCGATCCACGCCGATTTCGGGCCGCTCGGCTCGGTCGCCTGCCGCTTCGTCTGAAGGAGGCCGCGATGGACCTGCCGGTCAACTCGTTCAAGCTCAGGCTGCGCGAGCCGCGGCCGCTGTTCGGTCTGTGGGTCGCGCTGGCCGATCCGTACGCGGCCGAGCTCTGCGCCGGCGTCGGCTACGACTGGCTGCTGCTCGACGGCGAGCACGCGCCGAACGACCTGCGCTCGCTGCTCGCGCAGCTGCAGTCGGTCGCCGCCTACCGATCGCACCCGGTGGTGCGCCCGCCGTCGGGCGACCCGAACCTGATCAAGCAGCTGCTCGACATCGGCGCGCTGACGCTGCTGGTGCCGATGGTCGAGACCGCCGAGCAGGCGCAGCAGCTGGTGCGCGCCACGCGCTACCCGCCGGCGGGAATCCGCGGCGTCGGCAGTGCGCTGGCGCGCGCGTCGCGCTTCAACCTCGTGCCCGACTACCTGGCGCGCGCCGACGCGGAGATCTGCCTGCTGGTGCAGGTCGAAACGGTGCGCGGCCTCGAGAACCTGGACGCGATCGCGGCGGTGAACGGCGTCGACGGCGTGTTCATCGGGCCGTCCGACCTCGCGGCGTCGATGGGGCACCTCGGCAACCCGGCCCACGAAGCGGTGCAGGAGGCGATCGACGACGCGATGCGCCGCATCGTGGCCAGCGGCAAGGCCGGTGGCATTCTCGCCACCGACGAGCGCTTCGCGCGCCGGATGATCGCCGCGGGCTGCCGCTTCGTCGCGGTGGGCACCGACGTCTCGGTGCTGATGCGCGGCGCGCGCTCGCTGCTGCAGACCTACACCGTCAGTACGCCGGCGGCGAGCGAAGCGGCGCCCGGGCCGCGCAGCGGCTACTGACACCGCGGCGGCCGCGCCAGGCCGCACCGGGCCGGGCCGGTAGCCTTGCGCGGCGCCGGCGCGCCTCAGTGCTCGCGGATGTCGTCGATTTCGCGCTCGCCGAAGTCGTCTCGGTCGAGGTAGGCGAGGATGCGCTCGGCCACCTGCGCCGGCGACCCGAGCGCCCCGTCGGCCTTGAGCTTGCGGAAGCGCTCGACGGGCGGGAAGTCGGCCTGGTCGGCGGCGCGGATCGTCACCTGCATGTCGGTGTCGATCACGCCGGGCGCCAGAGAGCAGACCCGCGGCGCGTTCGGCCTGCCGGCGTGTTCCGCGGCGATGCAGCGCGTGAACATGTCGAGCGCGGCCTTGCTGCTGCAATACGCCGACCAGCCCGCCACCGGATAGCGCGCCGCGCCGGAAGAGACGTTGAGCACCCTTCGCTCGGCGCCCGACGACTCGGTGGCCGCGAGAAAGGCCGACGTGAGCAGCATCGCCGCGGCCAGGTTGACCTGCAGTGCGACGGCCAGCGGCGCCGCCGACAGCGACTCGACCCGGCCGATCGGCTCGATCACGCCGGCGTTGTTGATCAGCACGAAGCGCGAAACGCCGGCGGCCGCGCGCAGCGTCTCGCCGAGCGCGTGCGCGAGCTGCGCGGTGGCGCTCGCGTCGGACAGGTCGTGCAGCCGGTAGTCGAGCCGCGCGCCGCTCGCGCCGGCGCGCGCCGCGAGCGGCTCGTTCGGCGAGCGGGCGATGCAGACGAGCTGCCGCGACGGCGAGAGCAGGCGCTCGGCCATCGCGGCCCCCAGGCCCCGCGATGCGCCGGTCAGGATGACGAGTTCCACCGCCTGCCTCGCTTCGTGCTCGCGCGCCGGCGTCAGTAGGCGTGCTCGGGGCCGGGGAAGCTGCGCGCCTTGACGGCGTCGCGATACGCCTCGATCGCGCCGCGCACGCTGGCGGCGCCGGCCATGAAATTGCGCACGAAGCGCGGCTTGCGCCCCGGATATACGTCGAGCATGTCGTGCAGCACCAGGACCTGCCCCGAACAGCCGGCGCCGGCGCCGATGCCGATCGTCGGGATCGACAGGCGCCGCGTGACCTCGTCGGCCAGCGCGGCCGGCACCATCTCGAGCACCAGCATCGTCGCACCCGCCTCCTGCAGCGCCAGCGCGTCGGCGACGAGTCGCTCGGCGGCCTCGGGCGTGCGCCCTTGCACCCGGTAGCCGCCGAGCGCGAACACCGACTGCGGCGTCAGGCCCAGGTGCGCGCAGACCGGGATGCCGGCGCGGGTCAGCACGGTGACCGTCGGGGCGAGCCAGGCGCCGCCCTCGAGCTTGACCATCCGGGCGCCAGCCTGCATCAGTCGGGCCGCATTCGCGAAGGCGCTGTCGGCGCCCGTCTGGTAGGTCGCGAACGGCATGTCGGCGATGATCCACGCGTGACGCGCGCCGCGCGCCACGCAACGCGTGTGATAGGCGACCTCGTCGAGCGTGACTGGCAGCGTCGAGTCGTGTCCCTGCACCACCATGCCGAGCGAATCGCCGATCAGCAGGCACTCGATGCCGACGTCGTCGAGCAGCGACGCGAAGCTCGCGTCGTAGCACGTGAGCACCGCGATGGGCTCGCCGCGCGCGCGCAACTCGGCCAGGTGCAATTGCGTGACCGGCTTGCGCGAGGCGCCGCCGGCGGGGTCGACAGGATGGACGCTCATCGTGGATCGGCCGTCGGAACGTACGCGCCGCTTCAGGCGGCGTAGGAACGCACGCGCAGTGCGAGGTCCTGCAGCGCGCGGATGCCGCTCGCTTCGGCGCGCAGGCACCACTGCTGCAGGTGCGCCAGCAATTGCTCGCGGCTGAGGTTCGAGCGCTCCCACACCGCCGCCAGCTCGCGACGCATCTCGACCAGCTTCTTCAGGTGGTCGCTCGCGGCGAAGATCTCGGCGAGCCGTGCCTGGTGCTGCTCGGTCCAGCGCGCCGTGTCCAGGTGCAGCCAGCGGCGCGCCGACGCGACGAGTCGGCCCTCGGGCCGCTCGAGCCGCGACAGACGCCGCGCCTCCTCGGCGCAGGCTCGCCGCAGCGAGCGCGCATACTGCGCCATCACGTCGTAACGATGCGCGATCACCGCCTGCAGCGTCTCGAGATCCACCGCCGCCTTGGCCGCCGCGAACTTCGGTTTCGGCGCGACCCGCCTCACGGTGGCCAGGCGCAGCAGCGACAGCAGCCGGATGTACATCCAGCCGATGTCGAACTCGTACCACTTGACCGACAGCTTCGCCGAACTGGCGTAGGTGTGGTGGTTGTTGTGCAGTTCCTCGCCGCCGATCAGGATGCCCCACGGCAGGACGTTCGTGCTCGCATCGGGGCAATCGAAGTTGCGATAGCCGCGTGCGTGGCCCAGTCCGTTGATGACGCCGGCCGCGAGCACCGGGATCCACAGCATCTGCACCGCGAACACCGTGAGACCGATCGCGCCGAACAGCAGCACGCTGACGATCAGCGTGATCGAGACACCCAGCATCGTGTGCCGCGAATAGAGCTTGCGCTCGATCCAGTCGTCCGGGCTGCCGTGCCCGTACTTCTGCACGGTCTCGGCGTTGGCCGCCTCGGCGCGATAGAGCTCGGTGCCTTCGAGCAGCACCTTGCGCAGGCCCCAGCGCACCGGGCTGTGCGGATCGTCGGCGGTTTCGCACTTTGCATGGTGCTTGCGATGCACGGCCGCCCACTCGCGAGTGACCATGCCGGTGGTCAACCACAGCCAGAACCGGAAGAAGTGGGAAGCGAGCGGATGCAGCTCGAGCGCACGGTGCGCCTGGCAGCGATGCAGGTAGACGGTGACCGCGACGATCGTGACGTGCGTGACGACCAGGGTGTACGCGACAATCTGCCACCAGGCGGCGTCGAGCAGGCCCCGGTCGAGAAAAACGAGGACGGAATCCAGCAAGGGGAAAGTCTCCTGAAACAGCGGCCCGATTCTACCCTTCGCGGGCGAGCGCGTGAGCGAACGGGCCGTGCGCCGCCGACAGCGGCTATTTCGGGCGCTCCCAGCGCACCGCGAAGAATCCGTCGCAGCCGTCGCGATCGGGCAGCAAGCGCAACAGGCCGTCCGCCGTCGCCTGCGGATCGAGGCGCGCGCCCTGCCCCAGCAGCACCTCGCCGGCCGGCCGGCGAAGCCAGTCGGGGTGCTGCGCCTCGAACCAGGCGACCTGCTCGTCGTTCTCGCGGGCGAGCAGGCTGCAGGTGCCGTAGACCAGCGAGCCGCCGGGGCGCACCAGCGGCACCGCGGCGGCCAGGATCGCGCGCTGCGCGGCGACCAGCCGCTCGAGGCCGGCAGGCTCGGTCCGCCACTTGAGATCCGGGTTTCGCCTGAGCGTGCCGGTGCCGGTGCAGGGCGCATCGACGAGGACCGCGTCGGCGCGCGAGTGCAGCCGTTCCAGCCGCGCGTCGCGCTCGTCGGCAATCGCCATCGGCTGCACGTTGGTCGCGCCGCAGCGTTCGAGCCGGCGCCGCATCCGCAGCAGCCGTGGCGCCGACACGTCGCAGGCGTAGACCTGGCCGGTCGAGCGCATTGCGGCGGCCAACGCCAGCGTCTTGCCGCCGGCGCCCGCGCACAGGTCGACCACGGTCTGTCCGCGCCGCGGCGCGACGAGCGCTGCCAGCAGCTGGCTGCCGAGGTCCTGCACCTCGCACCAGCCCGCCTCGAAGGCCGCGCTTCGCTCGAGCGCAGGCTTGCCCGTGACGCGAAGCGCGCCAGGCCACTGCGGCAGCGCGCGCGCCTCGATGCCGGCCGCCGCCAGCGACGCCGCGACCGCGTCCGGATCGGATTTCAGCGCGTTCACGCGCAGGTCGAGCGCGGCGCCCTCGAGCAGCGCCACCGCGAGCGCCTCGGCCCGCGCAGCCCCGTAATCGGCCACCAGGGTCTCTGCGAGCCAGTCGGGCAGGCTGAAGCGCACCGCGAACGGCAGCGCGGGAACCTCGAGGTGCCCGTCGCGCCGCTCGCGCGAGAGCGCGAGCAGGCGCGACTCGAGCGGTCCGGCCTGGCTCTGCGCCAGGTGCGCGTAGAGCCGGCGGTTGCGCAGCACGTCGAACACCGCCTCGGCGATCTCGCCGCGGTCGCGGCGCCCGAGCACGGGGTGCTGCCGAAAGAACGCCCGCAGCACCGCATCGGCCGGCGCCTCGAAGCGCAACACGCGGGCCAGGGCGTCGCGCTGCAGCGCCTCCAGCGTGGGCGTCGCGCCGCGGCCACGTGGCCCCCGGGGCGCTTCGCGGCGTGCGCCGCGCCCCGCGCCGCGCGCCGGCGTCACCGGGCGTCGCTCCACAGCAGGCGCGATTCGCCCGGTCGCGGCTCGGCCAGCCGAACGCGTGTGCCGTCCAGGCGCAGCCGATCCTCGACGAACCAGCGCACGACCATCGGATACAGGCGGTGCTCGGCGTCGAGCACGCGCGCCGAGAGCTTCGCCTCGTCGTCGTCGGGCTGCACCGGCACGGCGGCCTGCGCGACGATCGGCCCGCCGTCGACCTCGGTGCCGACGAAGTGAACCGTTGCCCCGTGCACCGCCACGCCTGCCTGCAGCGCGCGCCGGTGCGTCGCCAGCCCGGGGAACGCCGGCAGCAGCGACGGATGGATGTTGAGCATGCGGCCCCGGTAGTGTTCGACGAACGCGGCGCCCAGCACGCGCATGAAGCCGGCGAGGACGACCGCATCGGGCGCGAGCGCGTCGATCGCCTCGCGCAGCGCCTGCTCGAAATCCTCGCGGCGCGCGAAGCCGCGGTGGTCGACCACCGCAGTCGGCAGGCCGAGCCCCGCGGCGAGCTGCAGGCCCGCGGCCCCGGGACGGTCGGCAATCACGCCGGCGATCGTCGCCGGCCAGCGCTCGCTGCGCATCGTGCGGGCGATCGCCGACATGTTCGAACCCCGCCCCGACAGCAGCACGACGATCCTTTTCATCGGCCAATCCTATCATCGCCTTATAATTCAAGGTTTTGCATCGCCGTCCGACGGACTCCGCCCAGCCCGCCCGCCTTCGCCGCGACCCCGAGATGGAAGTCTTCCGCCGCCTGCCGCCCGCCGATCGACGCGACCCCTGCGCGTTGACGATCGGCAATTTCGACGGGGTCCATAGCGGCCACCGGGCGGTGCTCGCGCAGCTGCGGCGGCGCGCCGACGAGCTCGGGCTGCCCACCTGCGTGCTGACCTTCGAGCCGCATCCGCGCGAGTACTTCGCTGCGCTCGCCGCGTCGACCGCGGCGCTCGCCGCATCGACTCCTGCCGACACGGGCGCGCGCCCCGCGATGCCCGCGCCCGCGCGGATCTGCACCGAGCGCGACAAGCTCGACGCGCTGGCCGATTGCGGCGTCGACCGGGTCTGCATCGCGCACTTCAACGCGTCGGTGGCCACGCTGGCCGCCGAGAAGTTCATCGACGAGATCATCGTCGAGGGCCTGCACGCGCGCTACCTGCTGATCGGCGACGACTTCCGCTTCGGCGCGAAGCGCCGGGGCGACTTCGCGATGCTCGAGCAGGCCGCCGCGCGGCACGGTTTCGAGCTCGCCCGCATCGCAACCGTCACGCGCGACGGCCAGCGAATTTCCAGTTCGGCGGTGCGCGAGGCGCTGGCGGCGGGCGACTTCGCGCGCGCCCGCGAGCTGCTCGGCAGGCCCTACTTCATCTCCGGGCACGTCGTCCACGGCCGCAAGCTCGGCCGCACGATCGGCTACCCCACGCTGAACGTGCCGATCCCGTTCGAGCGCCCCGCCGTGGCCGGCGTGTTCGTCGTGCGCGTGCACGGGCTGGGGGAGCGTCCGGCGCCGGGCGTCGCGAGCCTGGGCACGCGGCCGGCGGTCGAGCGCGACGGGCGGCAACTGCTCGAGGTGCACCTGTTCGATTTCGACGACGACCTCTACGGCAGGCTGGTGCGCGTCGAGTTCCTGCACAAGCTGCGCGACGAAGCGCATTTCGAATCGATCGAGGCGCTGACGGCGCAGATCGACCGCGACGCGCAAGCCGCGCGCGAATGGTTCCGCGAAGGTCGCGCCGGCGACCGACCCGACTGATCCGAGAGAATCACATGGCCGAAGGCAAATCCGACCGCAGCGCGAAGGGCGATCAGTCGTACCGCGACACGCTGAACCTCCCCGACACGCCGTTCCCGATGCGCGGCGACCTCGCGAAGCGCGAGCCGCAGTGGACGAAGGCGTGGCAGGACAAGGGCATCTACCGACGGATCCGCGAGGCGTCGAAGGGCCGCCCGGTGTGGGTGCTGCACGACGGGCCGCCGTACGCGAACGGCGACATCCACCTCGGGCACGCAGTCAACAAGATCCTGAAGGACATCATCGTCAAGAGCCGCAACATGGCGGGCTTCGACGCGCGCTACGTGCCGGGCTGGGACTGCCACGGGATGCCGATCGAGATCCAGATCGAGAAGCAGTACGG
>CALMSQ010000009.1:0-10494 GCA_937872345.1 uncultured Burkholderiales bacterium
GGCGGCCTGCTGCTCGGCATCGCGCTGCTGATCCTGTTCCGGCACCGCGGCAGCCTGGGCGGGTTCAACGTGCTGGTGCTGTACCTGCAGGAACGCTTCGGCTGGCGTGCGGGCTGGGTACAACTCGGGCTGGACGCGGCGATCCTGCTGTCGTCGCTCGTCGTGGTGGCGCCGTCGATCGTGGCGCTGTCGCTGCTAGGTGCGCTGGCGCTGAACCTGACGCTGGCGGTCAATCACCGGCCAGGGCGATACATGGCGGTGTAGCGGCCGGGCCCTAACCTCGCCCGAGCAACTCCACCAGCGCCGACGGGTCCTGCCCGCCCATCGCGCGCGCCGACAGCGCGCGATAGCGCTCGGCCGCATCCCGGAGCATGGGCAAGGTCACGCCCAGTTCGCGCGCGAGCGCCAGCGCGTTGTCGAGGTCCTTCAGCATCGTGTCGGCGGCACCCAGCGGCGGATCCCACGCCCGCGCGGCCATTCGCGGAACGAACACCTGAAGCGGAATCGAATCGGCCCAGCCGCCGCGCAGCGCCTCGGGCAGCATCGCAGCGTCGACCCCCGCGGCCTCGGCGAGGCGGACCGCTTCGGCGAGCACTGGCAGCAGCGATCCGACGATGACCTGGTTGCACAGCTTGGTTGCCTGGCCGGCGCCGGAATCGCCCATCCGCGTGAAGCGCTGGGCGAGATGCGCGACGAGCGGGCGCACGCGCTCGACGTGCTCGGCCTTGCCGCCCGCCATGATCGCGAGCGTTCCCTTCTCCGCGCCCGGCACGCCGCCCGACACGGGCGCGTCGACCAGGCCCATCGCGCACTCGGCTTCTAGGCGGGCGGCGTACTCGCGCGCGGCCGCCGGCGCGATGCTGGAGAAATCGACCACGACCTTGCCCGGCGCGCCGCCGGCGGCCACGCCGTCGGCGCCGAACAGCACGTCGTGCACCGAGCGCTGGTCGGTCACGCAGACCATCACCACGTCGGCCGCGCGCGCGAGCGCGGCGGGCGTTTCGGCCGCCACCGCGCCTCGCGCGAGCACCGGCGCGAGCTTGTCGCGGCTTCGGTTCCAGACCGTCACCCGGTGGCCGGCGTCGAGCAGGCGCAGGATCATCGGCCTGCCCATCAGGCCGACGCCGATGAATCCGAGTGCGGCGGGCGCGGTCATGGCAGGCTCACTTCATCAGGCGCGGCAGGAACAGCACGATCTGCGGCACCAGCACGACGACCGCCAGCCGCACGATGTCGGCCGCCACGAAGGGCGCGATCCAGCGCCACAGCGTCGTGATCGGCGTCTTGAGCATGCTCTGCACGACGAACAGGTTCATTCCGACCGGCGGGCTGATCATGCCGAGCTCGACCACCATCACGATCACCACGCCGAACCAGATCGGATCGAAACCGAGGTGCACCACCAGCGGGTGGAAGATCGGCACGGTGAGGAGGATCATCGAGAGCTCCTCGAAGAACGTCCCCAGCACGATGTACAGCAGCAGGATCATGAAGATCACCAGCAGCGGCTCGACGCCGAACGCGGTGACCGCATCCTTCAGCGCGTTGGGCAGCCCGGCGAAGTTCATGAACTGCGAGAACAGCAGCGCGCCGATCAGGATCGCGAACAGCGAGCCGGTCGTGCGCGCCGTCTCGATCGCGCAGTCGAGGATGACCCGCCACGACAGCCGGCCGCGCCACAGCGCGAAGAAGAACGCGCCGGCGGCGCCCACCGCCCCGCCCTCGGTCGCCGTGAACGCACCGAAGTAGAGGCCGCCGATCACCAGCGCGAAGAGCACCAGCACCGGCCAGACGCGGCCGAGCGCCGACAGCGCCTGCGAGGCCGGCACCCGCTCGCCGCGCGGCCCTGCCGCCGGCTTGCGCCAGACGATCAGCTGGACGGTGAGCATGTACAGCGCGATCGCGAGCACGCCCGGCACCAGGCCGGCGATGAACAGCTTGGCGACGTCGGTGCCGGTCATCACGCCATAAATGACCATGATCACCGACGGAGGGATCAGGATGCCCAGCGTGCCGCCCGCGCAGATCGCCGCCGCCGCGAGCCCCTCGTCGTAACCGTAGCGCCGCATCGACGGATGCGCGATCCGCGAGAACGTGGCCGCGGTGGCGATCGCCGATCCGCAGACCGCGGCGAAGCCGCCGCAGGCGACGATGGTCGCCATCGCCAGCCCGCCTCGGCGGTGCCCGACCATCGCGTTGCAGGCGTCGTAGAGGTCGTTGGCGATGCCCGATCGGGCGACGAAGTTGCCCATCAGGATGAACATCGGCACGACCGACAGCTCGTAGCTCGCGGTCTGCGAGACCGGGATCTGCCCGAGCAGCGACAGCGCCGGGTCGAGGCCGATCACCGAGACGATGCCGGCCACGCCGACCATGATCATCGCAAAGGCGATCGGCACTCCGGCCAGCAGCAGCACGGCCAGCGAGCCGAAACCGTAGAGGGCAGCGGTCCACGCGGTCATCGCGCGACCCTCACAGCGCGCCCCCGTGCATCTCCTCGGCGGCGCCTGGCGCGCGGCGCGCGTCGCGCCAGGCGCAGTAGAGGAACACCAGCGTCGCGACCAGGCACAGCGCCGCCATCGCCCACGCGACGTGGCCGCGCATGACCCCGAGCACCAGCGTGGTCTCGCGGCTGTCGACGAGCGCGTTGCCGCGCTCGAAGATGCGCCAGCCCATCACGGCGACGACCGCCGCGCAGACGACGTCGCCGGCGACGAGCTGCACGCGGCGCACCCGCGGCGGGGTCTGCGCCTCGAACAGGTTCACCGTGATGTGCTCGCGCGACAGCGCGGCGAGCGACATCCCGCCGAAGATGACCAGCGCCATCGTGATCTCGGTCATCTCGAACGCGCCGGTCAGCGGCGCGTTGAAGAAGAAGCGGCCGAACACGTCGATCGACGTGACGGCCATCATGAACAGGATCGCCGCGCCCGCGAGCGCGGAGAAGATGCGTGTCGGCAGTCTCATGCGGTCGCCCCGGCGCGGGCCGGGCCCCTGGCGCGCAACGCGCTCAGACGACGTTCACGCGCTTGGCGGCCTTGTACCGGTCGGCCATGTCGAGCGCGTACCTGATGATCTCCTCGCCCGGCAACCCGCGCTTCTTCGCCTCGGCCAGCCACTCGTCGTTCAGCGGCTTGAGCGCGGCCTTGATCTTCGCGGTGTCGGAGTCCGGCAACGTGTTGAACTTGACGCCGGCCTTCTCGAGCGCCGCGCGCCCGAGGTTGTCGCCGCTGGTCCAGGCCCACGCGGCGTTCAGCGCGAGCGCCATGCCGCCGTGCTTCTGCATCGCCGCCTGCGCCTTCGGGTTCAGCGACGCCCACTTCTTCTCGTTGACGCCGAGCCAGAACGTGTCGGTGTAGAGCAGCCCGCCGGGAATCTTCGTGGTCGCCTTGATCGCCGGCGTGATCTTGAAGAACTCGATCGACTCCATCGGGAACGTGATGCCGTCGGCGACGCCGCTCATCATCGCCTGCTGCGCCTCGGTCGGCGGCAGCTGCACCGGGGTGCCACCCAGCGCCTGGATGATGCGGCCGGTGATCGCGCTGCCGACGCGGATCTTCTTGCCCTTGAGGTCTTCGATCGTCCTGAGGCCCTCGCCGCGCATGTGCAGGTAAGGCTCCGAGTGCACCCAGGTGCCGACCAGCTGCACGCCCTTGTGCTCGTTGTAGCGCGCACCGTACTTCGTGAAGGCCAGCCACGACGCCGCCGAGCCCGCCCACGGGTCGATCGACATGAACGGCATGCCCATGACCTCGGTCATCAGGAAGCGGTTCGGGTTGTGGCCCAGCACGCCGAAGCCGACGTCGATCGCGCCGTTGGCGCAGAAGTCGTAGTACTCGGGAGGCCGGCCGATCGACGCCGACATGAGGTCGAACTTGACCGTGCCCTCGCTGTCGGCCTCGACCGCCTGCATCCACGGGCGGACGATGCCCGCGACGATCAGGTGGTGCGCCGGCAGCCAGCTGCCGACGCGAAGCGTCACCGCCTGCGCCCGCGCGGTCTTCGAAGTGACGATCGCCGGCCCGGCGATCGCGGTGGCTGCGGCGGCCTTCAGGAAGCTTCTCTTGTCAGTCATCGGGGGTCCCCTCGTCTCGTGGTGGCGGCGCGCGCCGCGTGTCGCGCATTCTACTTGGCGCCGTGGGTCACGGCGCCGTCGAAAGCGGAACCGACCAGCCGCGCGTATTTTTCGAGCACGCCGGTCGGCGGCTCGCGCCGCGGCGAGTGCCAGGCGGCGCGGCGCCGCGCGAGCTCGTCGTCGCCGACGTGCAGCGTCGCGGTGCCGGCCTCGGCGTCGATCGTGATGCGGTCACCGTCGTGCACCAGCGCGAGCGCGCCGCCGGCCGCCGCCTCGGGGCTCGCGTAACCGACCATCATCCCGCGCGTGGCCCCCGAGAAGCGGCCGTCGGTGAACAGGGCGACCTTCTCGCCGACCCCCTGCCCGTACAGCAGCGCCGTCACGCCGAGCATTTCGCGCATTCCGGGGCCGCCGCGCGGGCCCTCGTAGCGGATCACCAGCACGTCGCCCTCGCGGTAGGCGCGGTCGCGCACCACGCGGGCGCAGTCCTCCTCGCAGTCGAACACGCGCGCGACGCCGTCGAAACGCAGGCGCTTCAGGCCGGCCACCTTCAGCAGCGCGCCGTCGGGGCACAGGTTGCCCTTGAGCACGACGATTCCTCCGGTCGGCGTGATCGGCTGCCTGCGAACGACCTCGCCGTCGGCACCGGGGTGCCCGGCCAGCGCCTGCTCCAGCGTCGCACCCGACAGCGTCAGGCAGTCGCCGTGCAGCGCGCCCGCGTCGAGCAGTGCCTTGAGCACCGCGTGGACGCCGCCGACCGCGTGCAGGTCCTTGGCGAGGTACTTGCCGCCGGGCTTCATGTCGGCCAGCAGCGGCGTGCGGCGCGACACGCGCGCGAGGTCGTCCATCGAGAAATCGATGCCGGCCTCGTGCGCGATCGCGGGGATGTGCAGGCCGGCGTTGGTGGAGCCGCCGGTGGCGGCCACGGCGGCGCACGCGTTCTCCAGGCTCTTGCGGGTGACCAGGTCGCGCGGCAGCGGGCCGTCGCCCGCGAGGATGCGCATCGCGACGCGGCCGGCCTCGCGCGCCATCGCCCGGCGCGCGCTGTGCACGGCCGGCATCGTCGCCGAACCGGGCAGCGCAAGGCCCAGCGTCTCGGAGACCATCGCCATCGTGTTGGCGGTGAACTGCCCGGGGCACGCGCCGATCGTCGGCAGGCAGGCGTGCTCGAGCTCGTCGAGCTCGCTCGCGCTCATGTCGCCGGCGAGCAGCGCGCCGATCCCCTCGTAGGTGTCGAGCACCGTGACGTCGCGGCCGCGCCAGGAACCCGGAAGCGCCGCGCCCCCGTACACGAACACCGAAGGAAGGTTCAGCCTCACCATCGCCATCATCATGCCGGGCAGCGTCTTGTCGCAGCCGGCGAAGGTGACCAGCGCGTCGTACGCATGGCCGCGCACCACGGCCTCGACGCCGTCGGCGATCAGTTCGCGCGACAGCAGCGAATAGCGCATGCCGCCGTGGTTCATCGACATGCTGTCGGCGACCGAGATCGACGCGAAGTCGAACGGCACGCCCCCGGCCTCGCGCACGCCGGTGCAGGCTTCGCGCGCCAGGTCGCCGAGGCCGGCGTTGCACGGGGTCACGTTGTTCGCGGTGCTGGCCACGCCGACGAACGGCTTGTCGATGTCGGCGTCGGACAGGCCGAGCCCGCGCAGGAACGCACGGTGCGGCGCGCGGTCGACGCCCTCGACGGTGACGCGCGATGGCAGCTTGGCAGGACGGGTGGTCACGTTCGGTCTCCGGCGAAGGCGGGTCGGTCAGGCGGGCGCGCGCCCGGACGTCGCGTCCTGCGCGTCCGGCGCGTCCTGCGCGGCAAGGTAGTCGGCGACGATCTCGTCGATGCTCGCGCTCGGCGCGAAGCCCAGGCGCGCGGCGCGCGCCGAGCGAACCGCGCGCGGCAGGCGATCCATGATCGCCTGCAGCCGCTCGTCGGGCTCAAAGCGCACCGCCCCCAGCCGGCGGCCAGCGCCGAGCCGTCGCACCGAGTCGACCATCTGCCGCGCGGTGACCGGGATGCCGGTCAGCAGCGTCGTGCGATCGGCGCCGAGCGCGTCGCCCGGCAGCGCGGCGGCGTGCAGGAAGGCGTCCACCGTGCGCGCCAGCGACAGGCACGCCATCGACGTGCCGGGGCCCACCGGGCAGTCGTAGTCGCGGCCGGCGAGCGGCTCGCGCACGATCGCGCTCGCCCATCCCGAGACCGCGGTGTTGGCCGCGCCGGGCCGGACCATCACGGTGGGCAGCCGCAGCGAGCGCCCGTCGACGAAGCCGCGCCGGGAATAGTCGTTGATCAGGATCTCGCAGGCGAGCTTGTGCGCGCCGTACGACAGGCGCGGCGACGGCGGCGTGGCGTCGTCGATCACGTCGGGCAGGTCGCCGCCGTAGACCGCGATCGACGACGCGAACACGAAGGTCGGCGCGCCGCCGGCGCGTCGCGCCGCCTCGAGCAGCTCTCGGGTGGCGTCGAGGTTCACCCGCATCCCGCGCTCGAAGTCGGCCTCGGCACCGCCGGAGACCAGCGACGCGAGGTGGAAGACGTGCGTCGTGTCAGGGTCGACCAGTCCGGCGGCGACGCCGGGCTCGCCGATGTCGCCGACGCGCGTCGCCGTCGCCTGCGCGCCGTCGGGCGGCACGAGGTCGAACGCGAGCACGCTCGCCTGCGGGTGGCGGGCGCGAAGCGCGCGCACCAGCGCCGCGCCGATGAAACCGGCCGCCCCGGTGACGAGCGCCTTCATGCGCGCACCGCGTAGTCGATGGTGAGCGGCGCGTGATCGGAGAAACGCTGCGCGGTGAAGATCTCCGCGCGCTTCGCCTTTGCCGCGATGCCGGGGGTCGCGATCTGGTAGTCGAGCCGCCAGCCGACGTTCTTCGCCCACGCCTGCCCGCGGTTGCTCCACCAGGTGTACTGCTCGGGGCGCGGGTCGAGCCGCCGGAACACGTCGACGTAGCCCGCCTGGTCGAACACCTCGCCGAGCCAGGCGCGCTCCTCGGGCAGGAAGCCGGAGTTCTTCTGGTTGCTGCGCCAGTTCTTCAGGTCGATCTCGCGGTGCGCGATGTTCCAGTCGCCGCACAGGATGATCTCGCGACCGCTCGCGGCCAGCTCGCGCAGGTGCGGCTGGAACTCGGCCATGAAGCGGAACTTGGCCGCCAGCCGCTCGTCCGAGCTCGATCCCGACGGCACGTAGACCGAGATCACGGTGAAGGCGCCGAAATCGGCCTCGACGTAGCGCCCCTCGGCGTCGAACTCGGCGCTGCCGAAGCCGCTGCGCAGCGCCTTCGGCCGGCGCCGGCTGTACAGGCCGACGCCGCTGTAGCCCTTCTTCTGCGCGAGGTGGAAGTGGCCACGCATCCCGCCCACTTCGCGCAGCGTGTCGTCGAGGTCGGCCTCCTGCGCCTTGACCTCCTGCACGCACAGCACGTCGGCGCGTTGCGAAGCGGCCCATTCGAGCCAGCCCTTGCGGGCGGCCGAGCGAATGCCGTTCAGGTTCAGCGTGACGACCCGTATCATTGCGTCCGTCGAATCCGTTCGTTGCGGGGTGATTCCTTGGCAGACGACCTGCGCGCGCAGTTTATCCGGTTCGCCGTGAACAACGGCATCCTGCGCTTCGGCGAGTTCCGCACCAAGGCCGGGCGGCTCTCTCCGTACTTCTTCAACGCCGGGCTGTTCAACGACGGCGCCTCGCTGGGCCGGCTCGCGCAGTTCTACGCGCAGACGCTGCTCGCCGCCGAGCGCGCAGGGCGCGTGCGCTTCGACATGCTGTTCGGCCCGGCCTACAAGGGCATCACGCTGGCCAGCGCCACCGCGGTCGCGCTCGCCCACGGCGGGCGCAACGTCGCCTTCGCGTTCAACCGCAAGGAGGCCAAGGACCACGGCGAAGGCGGCACGCTGATCGGCGCGCCGCTCTCCGGCCGCGTGGTCATCGTCGACGACGTGATCAGCGCCGGCACGTCGGTGCGCGAGTCGGTCGAGCTCATCCGGGCGCACGGCGCCGAACCGGCGGCGGTGCTGATCGCGCTCGACCGCCAGGAACGCAGCGGCGACGCCGAGCACGTCGGCGAGCTGTCGGCGGCGCAGGAGGCGCAGCGGCTCTACGGCATTCCGGTGCTGTCGATCGCCACGCTCGGCGACCTGCTCGATTTCCTGGGCTCGACCGAAGCCAGCGGCGCGGGCATCGCGGCGCACCGCGACAACGTCGCCGCGTACCGGGCACGCTACGGGGTGCGGGCCGTCGACTGACGCGGGCACGCGAGAACGGACCCGGACCCGATCTCGCGAGCCCTGCGGCCGGCGCACCGCGGCGCGCCCTCAGCCCAGCCTTCGCCTGAGCAGCTCGTTGACCTGCTGCGGATTGGCCTTGCCCTTCGTGGCCTTCATGACCTGGCCGACCAGCGCATTGAACGCCTTCTCCTTGCCGGCGCGGAACTCCTCGACCGACTTCGGATTGGCGGCGAGCACCTGCTCGACGATCGCGTCGAGCGCGCCGCTGTCGCTGATCTGCCGCAGGCCTCGCGCGTCGATGATGCGATCGGCCGCGTCGTCGCCCGCCGACGGCTGCGCCCACATCGCGGCGAACACGTCGCGGGCGATCTTGCCGGAAATGGTGCCGTCCTGGATGCGCTCGACCAGCCGCGCGAGCTGCCCCGGTGCGACCGGGCACGCGGCGACCTCGACGCCGTCGCGGTTCAGCGCCGCAGCGAGGTCGACCATCACCCAGTTCGCGGCGCTCTTGGCCAGCGTCGCGAGGCTGTCGCGGCCCGCGACGCCGCTCTTCGCCAGCGCGGCGACCACCGACTCGTAGTAGGCCGCCACGTCGCGCGACGCGGTCAGCGTCGTCGCGTCGTAGCCGCCCAGCCCGTACTGCTCGACGAGGCGTCGGCGCATGTCCGACGGCAGCTCCGGCATCGCGGCGCGCACCCGCTCGATCCAGTCGGCCTCGATGACCAGCGGCGGCAGGTCGGGATCGGGGAAGTAGCGATAGTCGTGCGCCTCTTCCTTGCTGCGCATCGAGCGCGTTTCGTCGCGGTCGGGGTCGTACAGCCGCGTCTCCTGCACCACCCGGCCGCCGTCCTCGATCAGCTCGACCTGGCGGCGAACCTCGTAGTCGATCGCCCGCTCGAGGAAGCGGAACGAGTTCAGGTTCTTGATCTCGCAACGCGTGCCGTACTCGGCCTGGCCCGCCGGCCGCACCGAGACGTTGGCGTCGCAGCGAAACGACCCCTCCTGCATGTTGCCGTCGCAGATGCCCAGCCACACCACGAGCCCGTGCAGCGCCCGCGCATAGGCGACGGCCTCTTTCGCCGACCGCATGTCGGGCTCGGTGACGATCTCGAGCAGCGGCGTACCGGCGCGGTTCAGGTCGATGCCCGACATGCCGTGGAAGTCTTCGTGCAACGACTTGCCCGCGTCCTCTTCGAGGTGGGCGCGCGTGAGGCGCACGTAGCGCTCCTGCTGGCCGGCCTCCTGCTGGCCGGTCTTCTCGTCGGGCTTCCAGGCGATCGCCAGCCCGCCACCGGCGACGACCGGGATCTCGTACTGGCTGATCTGGTAGCCCTTGGGCAGGTCGGGATAGAAGTAGTTCTTGCGCGCGAACACCGAGCGCGGCGCGATGCTGCCGCCCACCGCCAGCCCCAGGCGGATCGCGCATTCGACCGCCGCGCGATTGGCCACCGGCAGCACGCCCGGCAGCGCCAGGTCGATCGCGCAGGCCTGCGTGTTGGGCTCCGCGCCGAACGCGGTGGAGGCGCCGGAGAAGATCTTCGAGCGCGTATCCAGCTGGACGTGCGTCTCGAGGCCGATGACGATTTCCCACTGCATGCCGGTCGTGCCTGTCTCGCTCGGGTGCCGCGCGTCAGGGCCGCGCGCAGCGGCCGGTCGCCGGCTCGAACATCACCGGCCAGGCCTTGTCGTAGACGCCCGGCGTGCAGTGCTTCTCGCACCCGGCGTGCCCCATCGTGATCCGCCGGGGATCCTGCCAGATCATCACCTTGCAGCCGCTGCCGTCGCGCTCGACGAGCTCGATGTGCGGGCGGCTCTGGGTCTGGCGAAACGAGCCGAGGTCGAAGCTGCAGCTGCCGCGCTTGCCGATTGTCATCTGCCAGGTCATCGCCTGCACCTGGTTGGCGCGCACGACGAGCCTCGCGTTCTCGTGGAAGCCGTCGTCCTCGGTCTCGTTGCAGTAGCCGTCGAGGTTGATCGGCCGGTCGGCGATCGGCGCCGGCCGCGACGGGACCGGCCGCGCACCGGGCGCAGGTGCCGGAGCCGGCCCCGATGGTGGCGCCGCCGGCGGCAGCATGCCGCAGGCGCCCAGCACCGCGAGCAGCGCCAGCAGCGCGGGACGCGACAGTCGTTGTGCGTTCATGCGGGCCTCCGCAGGTGCCAGTCGGTGGCTTGCTGGAACCGATGCGCGGCGTTGAGCACGCGC
>CALMSQ010000010.1:0-10496 GCA_937872345.1 uncultured Burkholderiales bacterium
GAAGACCAGCACGGCGGCCGTGCGTTCTGTACTCAGAGACGGGCTCGATCACCCCAGCCGCTACCAAACTGCACGGGCCGGTCTGGCCGCCTCAACGGCGATCAGAGTCTACCGTGCTGATCTGGTCTGAACATACAAGCCGGCCGCGGCAGCGCGACAGCGCGGCCGGCGGACCCGGCCAGGTCTGGCGCAAGTTCAGGCCACCGCGCGCCGCGCGCGCAGCGCGTCGATCCGGGTACGCTCGTAGCCGAGGCCTTCGAGCAATTCCTGCGTGTGTGCGCCGAAGCGCGGCGGGTCGAGCCGCACCGGCAGGCGCGCGCCCTGCAGGGCCACGGGCAGCAGCGTCGTCTTCACCGACTGCCCGGCCTTGTCGCCGTCGGGCAGCACGACGTCGGCGAGGCCTCCGGTCGCCTGCAGGTGCGGGTCGTCGTAGAGGTCCTCGGGCTTGCGGATCGGCGCGAACGGCAACCCGGCCTGCTCGAACAGCGCCGCCAGTTCCGCCGCCGAGCGACGCGCGAGCCGCTCGCGCAGCACCGGCATCAGCGTCGGGCGGGCCCGCACACGGTCGTTGTTCGTCGCATAGGCGGGATCGGCCTTCAGGTCGTCGAAGCCGAGGACGTCGCAGAATGTCGCGAACTGCGCGTCGCTGACCGCCGCGAGAAAGATCTGCTCGCCGCCGTTGACCGTAAACACGTCGTAGACCGCCCACGGGCTCTCGCGCGCCGGCATCGGCGATGGCGGCCGGCCGGTCATCGCGTACTGGAGCATGTGCTGGCCGACGAGGAACACGTTGTTCTCGAACAGCGCCGACTGCACCTCCATGCCCTTGCCGGTGATCCCCCGCTGGATCAGCGCCCCGAGCGCGCCGATCGCGCCGAACAGGCCACCCATGATGTCGTTGACACTGGTGCCGGCGCGCAGCGGATCGCCCGGACGCCCGGTCATGTAGGCGAGCCCGCCCATCATCTGCACCACCTCGTCCAGCGCGGTGCGGTGCTCGTAGGGGCCGGGCAGGAAGCCCTTGTGGCTCACGTAGATGATCCGGTCGTTGCGCTGCTCGAGGGACGCGTAGTCGAGTCCGAACTTCTCCAGCGCGCCGGGCTTGAAGTTCTCGACGACGACGTCGGCGCTCGCGGCCAGACGTCGAGCCGCCTCGGCGCCCTCGGGCTGGCGCAGGTCGATGCCGATGCTCTTCTTGTTGCGGTTGAACATCGGGAAGAAGCCCGCACCGGCGCCGAGCAGCCGCCGCGTGTTCTCGCCGCCGATCGGCTCGACCTTGATCACCTCGGCGCCCATGTCGGCCAGCACCAGCCCGCAGGTCGGGCCCATCACCATGTGGGTGAACTCCACCACGCGCAGGCCGCGAAGCGGCTGCGGCGCGACCGTGCCCTGGCCGGATGATCCGCTCATCGCAGAACCCCGGAACCGGGACGATGGCGCATGTCCACGGCGCTGCGCGTCACGGCACCGGGGGCTCGAAGTGCAGCGCCCCGGCGATCCGGTTCCAGGCGTTGATCGCGCCGACCGAGGCGGTCAGGAACGCGATCTCGGAGCGGGTGAACTGCGCCTGCACCTGCGCGTACGTGGCATCGGAGACGCTGTGCCGGTCCATCCGCGTCAGCGCCTCGGTCCAGGCCAGGGCGGCGCGCTCGCGCGCGGTGTAGACGCCGACTTCGCGCCACGCCGCGAGCAGGTCGAGCTTGGGCGCCTCGACGCCCAGCTTGCGCGCCATGTTCAGGTGGTACTGGATGCAGAACGCGCAGCCGTTGATCTGCGACGCGCGCACCTTGATCAGCTCGGTGAGCGGCTTCTCGAGCCCCGACTCGTCGACCGCCTTGCCGAGCGCGCGCAGCGCGGCGACCACCGCCGGGGCGACTTCGTCGTATTCCTCGCGGCCGATGCGGGAGGCGTGTTCGGAAGCGGTCATCGGGGGGGCTCAGCGCGAAGTCGTCGAGCGAATGCCCTCTGCCGCGTGCTTCTTCGCCTCCTTGGCGGCCTTCTTCTCCTTCGGGGTCGACTGCGGCTTCTTCTTCGTTTCCTTGTTGCTCTGCCTCATCTTGCCCATGGCCTTGCTCCCGAAAATCACCGGCGGATGCGCGGTGCCTCCGCAGTATAGGCCGGCGGATCGCGGAGACGAACGCTAGGGGCGACGCGCAGCGATGGTGCGGCCGTCGCCCGCGTGCAGCACCAACGCCCCGCTGGCGTCGATCGAGAACCGCCGCACCTGCGCCAGCAGGTCGAAGAACAGCCGCTCCTGCTGCATCAATGCCGGCGCGCAGGCCATCATCGTCGACGCCGGCTTCGCGATCGTGAGGGCCTCGCCGGTCAGCGCATACGAGGCGGTGTAGCGGTTGCACGAGCCGCGGCCCGAGACACGCCCATCCGCGTCGAAGGCCAGCGTCGCACGCGAGCGGTCGATGACCGCGCCGCCGGCGAGACCCTCGACCACCCATTCGGCGCCGCGCAACAGCGTCGCCGGGTCGCCGCCGCAGCCGTTCAACGTGCGGCCGGCGAACGCGACGGTGACCGCGTTCGGGTACGGCATCCCGGTCATCGAATCGGTGCAGTGCCGCTCGAAGATCGTGGCCACGAGCCCGACGCCGGCAGCGGGCGCGCGAAAGCGCGTGAAGCCTTCGCCGGCCTCGGCGACCGGCGTGGGCGCCTCGATGCGCGTGCGACCGTCGTCGGCCACCAGCGTCATCGTGCGCGCGGTGATGTCGAGCCGCCAGCCCGGCTCGTTGCCGCTGGCCCGAAACGGCAGGCTCGGCGCGCGCTCGGGGACGCACTCCGGCCACGGTTGTCCGCGCACGACGACGGTGGCGCGGTCGCCCTTCGACCAGAAGCTCGTCGACGGGTCGCCGACCGCCTCGTAGCGCGCACCCGAGGCCGAGCGCACGGGTCGCAGGTCGAAGGTTTCGCCGCCGGCCTCCATCCGCGTCGTGCTGCCGACGTGGCCGAACGTGACGCTGCGGTCGCCGCAGACGAGCGTGCTCGCGAACGCCAGCGGCTGGACGCGGGCAAGCCGCAACAGGCCGACGTCGATCGCCGCGGACGACGGATCGATCGCGACCGGCTCGGTCATCCACGCTGGACGCCCGCCGGCGAAGATCGCGCCGCGCAATGAATGACGCGCACCCGCCACGAGCTTCGCGCGATCGACGTTCAGTTCGAACGCGACCGGAACCTGCCGGCCCTTCAGCGTCGAACGCCACTCGGCCACGATGCGGCCCCCGGTGCCGGGGCCTTCGCGCAACTCGACGACGGCGCTCGCGTCGGGCGGCAGCGCGATTCGCTCGCGATAGGCCATCGCGCCCTTGATGGCGAGCGTCTGGGCGCGTTCGGCGGGCGGCTGGGGAGGTTCCGGAAGGGGCTGCGTGCGCTCGGGGGCGGGCGGCTGGCGCTCGGGGGCCGGGGCCGGGGCCGGGCGCTCCGGGACCGGTGCGGGGCGCTCCGGGACCGGTGCCGGGCGCTCCGGACGCGGCGACGGTCGTTCTTCGCGCGGCGGCGCTCCGCCCGTGTCGACGCGCGTGCCGACCCCCGTCGCGCAGGCGCCGAGCCCGAGCGCCGTTGCGAGCGCGATGGCGAGCCTGTAGTGCATGAACGCTCGGGATCCGACGATTCCGGAAAGGCGCTTCGTTGCAGCGGACCGCGCCGCCTTACTTCACCGGGATCGGCGTCGCGCGATCGACCGGCACCGCGGTCACCGAGTTCTGCGGCGAACCCTCGATCAACCGCTCCGCGTAGGTCAGGTAGACCAGCGTGTTGCGCTTGCGATCGACCATCCGCACGATGCGCAGCTTCTTGAACACCAGGCTGATCCGCTCGCTGAACACCTCTTCCTGCTCGGGCAGCGGCTTCGCGAACGAGATCGGCCCGACCTGCCGGCACGCGATCGCCGCCTCCGAGCGGTCTTCGGCCACGCCGAGCGCGCCCTTGATGCCGCCGGTCTTCGCGCGCGAGGTGTAGCAGGTGATGCCCTGCACCTTCGGGTCGTCGTGCGCCTCGACGACGATCTTGTGGTCGGGGCCGACCCACTTGAAGACGGTGTCGACTTCGCCGATCGGTTCGGCGTGGGCGGTCACGAGGGGGGCGAGGAGCAGGGGGAGAAGGAATCGTCGCATCGGATGCCTGCAGGGATCAGCGGCTCGCCGCGACTATAGCGCTTTCGGTCCCGCGCCTCGACGTCGGCCTGGCGCGTCGGCAGCCTCACGGCAGAGTGGTAGATTCGCCGGACGCGCCGGCCATTGCGGCCGCGCCCCGCTGCGCCAGGAGTCCGGAATGGGCTGGTTCTCGAAGAAGGACGACGATTTCTTTCTCGCCACCGTCGTGCCGAACGACGACGGCGCTCGCGTCGCGAAGTACCTCGGCGTGGTCAACGGCGAGGCGATCATCGGCGCCAACATCTTCCGCGACCTGTTCTCGTCGGTGCGCGACGTGGTGGGCGGCCGGGCCGGCGGCTACGAGCGGGCGCTTGCCGGCGCGCGCGACGCGGCGCTCGGGGAGATGGTCGCCGCGGCCAGGGAGCTGGGCGCCGACGGCGTCGTCGGCATCGACTTCGACTACGAGGTGCTCGGCGAAACGAACGGGATGATGATGGTGTCGGTCAGCGGGACGGCGGTGAAGATGGCGGCGGGGTAGTGGCCTCGAGATGGGCGTGAGGGCGACGGCGCCCCAGGAAGGCCGGCAGCGGTCTGCAATCAGGGCCGCCCCGTGGTCATGCCGAGGCGCGCGCTGACGTGCGATCGGGTCCCGGCATCGGGGATCCAGACGAATATGCCCGCGCGCGCAGGCCCGGCAGCGAATACGACACCTTCGTCCCCTGAACCGAGACAACGCCAGTCGACTGCAGGTGCCGGAAGGCACGGAAGAGCTCGTCGTCCGTCAACTGCTTCTGGAACGGCACTCCGATACGCGCTGGGACAGGCCCGCCTTCACGATCGGCATCTCGGTGCCGCCGGCCGACCGGCACGCGTGCACCTTCAAGGTCTCGAGGTGCGCGATCAGGGGTCGAAACCACTGTCCCTCGAAATGATGTGGAAGCAGGCCTCGGGTTCGCGCAATGCGAGCTGGACGAGGTGAAGCGCGATGTGAAGGTAGAGCGCGTTCTTGCGCGGCGCCGAGACGCGGACGCACTCGGCCCGCACCCCGACAGCCGGGAGGCCGCCGCGCCGATCCTTGACCGCCCGCCCGATCCCCTTTAGCGTCGCCGACAGCCCCGCAGCCTTCATCCCTCGAGTCCCGTCACGGAGCCTTCGATGTTCTGGGAACACGAAGACTGGTCCCTCCTCGACGCTGGCGAGCTCGCCGACGCACTGGCGACGATCCGTGCCGGCCTGCCCGCGCACGATCGCGACGCGTTCGAGCTGCACGACGCGCCGGACGATTCGCACGCGCTCGATGACGGGCATTTGCAGGTTCGCTCGATCCGGGTGCGCCGGCTCCGGTTCTATGCCGACCACTGGCTCTACGAACTGGGCCTGTCGCCCGAGGCCACGGGACTCGCCAGCCGCTACGAGTCGGCGCGCGCGTTCGTCGTGCTGTCGCCGTCCGACGCCTCGGAGGCGCCGCCTCCGCAAGTCGGCGCGCCTCAGCCGCCGCACCGGCGCCCGGCGCTGGCCACCCGCGACGCGGCTGTGTCCGCGGTGCTGCTCGACTGGACGGCCGGGGTCATCTTCCAGCTCAACGAGCGCGGGCGGATGCGACTGGCGCCCGACGGACGATTCGATCGGCAGCTCGCGCTCGACTATCTGGACTTCTTCGTCTCCTTCATCGCCAGCGACAACTCGCGCGAGCCCTTCCTGCTGCTGCACGGCGGCACGCTCGCGCAGCCCGCAGGCATCCCGCGCCGGCGCGCCAGCCTGCCGGCCTTCGAACAGGCGATCGGCGAGCATCTGCTCGATGGCAAGCCGTTCGAGCGGCCGCGCCGCTACGCATACATCCCCGAGAACCCGTCCGCGACCGATGAGCCCGATCTTCGCTGCATCGATTCGCCCCCCGATGGCGATCAGGTGTCTCATCAGGCGGACGATGCCGAAGCAGGCGGGGCCGCCTCGCCAGCCCCGACATCCCCCGACCCGGCCGCCTCTGGTCGCCCCGCCTTCGATCCTGCCGCGATCGTCATCGATGGCGTCCACGTGGGTGAAGAGGATCCGGAGCGCCCGGCACTCGGGTTCACCGCGGCCCTGCTCTACGAGAACACGATCTTCAAGGAGCTGTTCGAGATCTCCTGCGACGCGAGCCAGGCCACGCAGATCCGGATGCTCGGCGACGAGCCGCTCGCGGCGGCCGATCCGTCGCTGCTGCAATATCAGGTCGACCGGATCGACGCGCGCGGCATCCGCCTGCTGCTTCTGCTCAAGTCGCGCGCCGAGGTGACCGCAGCCGAGTTCCTCGCACAGCTGCGTCGAGCCGCCGCGACCAACGCACTGTCGCCGGCAGCCTGGGTGGAGAACCTGCGGGTATCGGGCGACGTGAATTTCCAGTTGCTGGGCGCAAGCGGGCCCGTGCGCGTGCGCGACGTTGAATTCATGGGGCGCGTCGTGCTCGACGAATGCCGCCGCGACGCCAGCGTCGTGTTCGAGCGCTGCCGGTTCGCCCGCTCGATCGACGCGCGCAACGCGTCGATCGATGGCGACCTGGTGCTGCGCGGCTCGACGGTGCTGGGCGTGGTGGCACAGGGGGATCCGCTGTACCCGTCGATCTGCCTGGCGGGCCTGCGGCTGACCGGCGACCTCGATGGCCAGCAGCTCGCGGTCGACGGCGAGCTCAATGCGCCGAACGCGGACATCACCGGCCGCGGCAACCTGCGCGGCATCGACCTGCGCCTGCGCCGCGGCAGCGAGCATTTCGGCATTTCGATGCGCAACGCCGCGGTCAAGGCGGGGTTCGACCTCTCGCCGCATGTCGGCCGCGACGCGGTGGGACAGAAGATCGCGCGCTCGCGCGTCGAGGGAACGATCGACCTGGTCGGCCTGCACGCGCTCGAGGTCGACATGCGCGGCTCGGCCTGCGCCGCGCTCGATCTCTCGTACGCGCAACTGGACGGCCTTCTGAACCTCTCGGCGTTCGATCCCGCGCTGGACAGCATCGGCGCGATCGGCAACCGCCTGATGCGGGCGACCGTCCACGGCTACGTCGACCTGCGTTGCGCGTGCGTACGCGAGGTGTTCCTGTCGGGCGCGAAGATCGCCGGCGAACTGATGATGGTGGGCACCGAAATCGAGCGCAACCTGTTCGCGCAGCCCAACGGGCCGCTCGGCTACCGCTGCCGGATCGGCGGCAGCGCAACGCTGTCGAGCGCGCGCATCCAGGGCGACGCCGACTTCGACGGCGCGCTGATCGCCGGCAGCTTCGAGATGCGCACCGGTTCACTGGGGCGCCTGTTCATGTCGATGTGCCCGGTCGTGCTGGCCTGCGGCGACTCGCTGCGGCTCGACTACTTCCAGGCCGAAGTCGGCCGGATCGAGGTGATCGGCGTGACCGGCCTGGGCTCGATCGGACTGGCGGGCATCCAGGTGCGCGGCCATCGCAACGACCTCGCCGCAGTGCTGATCGAGCACGTCGAGTCACGCGGCGACATCCGCTTCTACTGGGGGCTGCGCGAGCGCACGATGTTCGCGAACGCGCGCGCCGCGGCGCATGAGCAGCTCGAGGCCCAGGCGCGGCGGCGCGCCGCGGCCAACGATCCGGATGCCGCAGCCCTGCCCACCGAGCCGGACGTGCAGCGCGAGGCATCGGCGCGCACGTGCTCGGCGACCGTCGTCGGCAGCATCGAGATGCGCCGCATCATCACCGGCGGCCACATCGACCTCACCAACCTGAAGGTCGTCGGAGGCAGTGTGCGACTCAACGACGCGCGCATCGGCACCGACCTGTTCGCGCGCCGCTCGTGGTTGCGTGGCAAGGACTTCCTGGTCGGCAAGGATCGCTGCGCCGATCCGGCGGCGCGCGAGGAGGCACCTTGCTCACTCGCGCTCGAATGCTCAGGCCTGGACCTGGACAACGCGCACGTCGAAGGCGATGCGTTCCTGTCGGGGGTCGAGCTGCGCGCCGACGAGGACGGCGACGGCCGGTTCCGCGGACGCGGCCTCGTCGTCGGCGGCCTGCTCGAGTTCTTCGGAGGGGCCGCGTGCATGGCGCGCATCGAGGGCGGCATCGACCTCGCCGGCGCCAGCGCAGCGCACCTGAGCCTTCCCGGCGTGAGCGCGCTGTGCGCGCCGCCAGCGAGCGGGACCAGCGCCCTCCATGCGACTCAGGGCCGAGTCGTGCTCGAGCGCTGCAGGCTCGGAAAGCTGCACATCGATCATCCGATCCCCCGGCTCGACCTGACCGGCATCCAGGTGGCCAACTGGAAACTCGGCACGCCGGGCCCGCACGGCGAGGCGAACGACGTCGACAGCAAGATCGCGATCCTTTCGCAGATGGATCCGATGGACCGATCGGTGTGGATCGGCGTCGAGTCGGAACTGCGCAACGAGGCGCGGGTCCGCGAGGCCGACCGCGTCTATCGCGAGATGAAGCATCGTGAGCCGGTCGGCGCGCTGCGCGCGATCCCGAAATTCTTCTCCCGCTGGCTGTACGGCTACGGCACGCGGGTCGCGCCGGCGGTCGCGCTGTGGCTGCTGCTGTCGTTGGCGCTGTTCGCGATGCTGCGCCAGCCCGACAACGTGAAGGTGTCCGACAACGTGCTGCTGCAACTCGGCGGCCAGTGCCGCACCGTGCAGGAGCGCGCCGCCACGGCTGGTGGCGCGGCGATCGGCCGTGGCGCGGTCGGCAGCGCCGCAGCGGCCCCCGCCAACACGTTGCCCGCGAAGTGCGCGGCCTACTTCGCGGCGATCGACGGAACCACCGCCCCTTCGATCGAGATCACCGCCGCGCAGCTGGTCGCCGCCGGCGCGCAACCGGGCTACGACTTCGGCGACGCCATGCTCCTCAGCCTGCGCTACGCGATCCCGTTCATCGGTGCGTTCGGCGACCCCGACTGGGTGCCGGCCGAGCAGCCGCCGGCGCGCATCGGCACCGCCGCCGCGGTGCCGGTCGACGTCGGGCTCGCGCCGTCGATCCTGGCCGCGGTGGTGCTGCTGGTGAACTCGCTGCTGCTGTCGTTCGCCGCGGCGTTCGTCGCCAAGCGCTGGCTGAGGTAGTCAGGCAACGCGATCGGTCGGCGCGCCCGCCAACTCTGGAAACTCCGCCAGCTTCTGGTACAGCGTCGCGCGCGCGATGCCGAGCCGGCGCGCGGCCTGCACGCGATTGCCACCAGTGGCGCGCAGCGCATCTCGGATCGCCGCACGCTCGAGCGCGGCGATGCGCTCGGGTAGCGTCGCGGCGCCGTCGTTCGACTCGCCGACCGCCGTCGAGTCGGTCGATGCGGGCGCGGGCGCACCGATCGCACGCCCGCCCGGCGCCGCGTCCTCGACGCTCGCCCCCCGCACGGGCCGCGACACCGCCGCCTCCTGCCGCACCGCCACCGCGTCGATCTCGGGCAGAACCTCGCGAAACGCCTCCATCGTCAGCCGCATCCCGTCCCACAGCGAGCACGCGCGCTCGAGCACGTTGCGCAGCTCGCGCACGTTGCCGGGCCACGGCATCATGGCCAGCGCCTCGAGCGCCTCGCGGTCGATCTCCTTCGGCAGCATCTCGTGCTCGAGCGCCAGTTGTTCGAGCAGGTGCTCGCACAGCGCCTCGAGATCGCCGGGCCGCTCGCGCAGCGGCGGCAGCCGGATCGGCAGCACGTTGAGCCGGTAGTACAGGTCGCTGCGAAAGCGGCCGTCGGCGACCAGCGTCGCGAGGTCGACGCTGCTCGCGGCGATCACCCGCACGTCGACGCGCGAGACCGCGTTCGAGCCCAGCGGCTCGACTTCGCGCTCCTGCAGCACGCGCAGCAATTTCGCCTGCAGCGCCAGCGGCATGTCGCCGATCTCGTCGAGGAACAGCGTGCCGCCGTCGGCAGCCTTGAACTTGCCGTCGCGCCCGCGCCGGTCGGCGCCGGTATAGGCGCCGGGCGCGACGCCGAAGAACTCGGCCTCGAGCAGCGTCTCTGGCACCGCGGCCACGTTCACCGCAATGAACGGGTGGCGCGCGCGCGTCGACGCGGCGTGGATCGCCTGCGCGAGCAGTTCCTTGCCGGTGCCCGTCTCGCCGAGCAGCAGCACGGTGGTGTTGAGCACCGCGGCGCGGCGCGCGCGGCTCTTCACTTCGAGCGCGCGCTCGCTGTTGCCGACGAAGTTCGAGAACGTGTAGCGGGTGCGGCGCTGGCGCGCGAGCTCTTTCTGCGCCTGCGCGAGCTCGCTCTGCAACCGCCCCATCTTGCCGAACAGCGGCTTCAGCGTCTCGATCTGGTCGTACAGGATGAGGCCCACCGCACCGATCACCTGCCCCGAGTCGTCGTGCAGCGGGAAGCGCGAAACCAGGTAGGTGCCGGCCTTGTTCTCGAGGATGTCGAGCAGGATCGGCTTGCCGGTCTCGACGACGTGGCGCATCAGCGTGTTGGGCACCAC
>CALMSQ010000011.1:0-3363 GCA_937872345.1 uncultured Burkholderiales bacterium
AAAAAAAAGCCCGCGAGACTCGCGGGCCGAATCCACTTGTCAAGTGGAGGAGGAGACACGGTGGGGGCGGTGACGCGGTCACCGCCCGTGATTCGTCAGCGCCACTCCTGGCGCGCGGCAGCCGCCTGCACGTCCGCGTAGACGCGCGGATCGTCGTGCATCAGCTGTTCGAAGAGCCGATCCTGACGGCGCCGGCGCGCCCGCTCGGCCATCCGGGCAATCAGCCCTGCGATGCCGGTGCCCGGCACCTTCGCGGCCCTGGCGGCCTCGCGCCCGATGGGGCGAACCGGCCCGCGGCCGAACATGTCTGCGACAGCCTGCCCGCCCCGGAGGACCCGTTCGAGGCCATCGTGCGTGGTGACAAGCGTGCTCATCTGGAACTCCTTCTGCGATGGTGCGCTGCAATGACTCAATTATCGGGATTCGCAGATATATTTCCAATTGATGTTGGCGATGAGTACAATTCACATAGTTTATTGTTTATCCGGGTAAGCCCGATGAATTTTCGCACGCTCGACCTGAACCTGCTGCGCGTCTTCGATGAGGTCATGACGGAACGCAACCTGACGCGGGCGGCAGGAAAGCTCGCCATGACCCAGCCCGCGGTCAGCAACGCGCTGAAGCGGCTGCGCGAGGCGCTCGGCGACGAACTCGTCGTGCGCTCGGGCTACGGGGTCGAGCCGACGCCGACCGCGCTGTCGCTGTGGCCGGCCGTCCGCGACGCGCTCGCTCAGCTGCGCTCGGCGTTCACGCCGTCGACCTTCGTCCCGGCCGAGGCGCACACGCTGTTCACGCTGGCGATGGCCGACGCGACTGCGTCGCTGCTGATCCCGCCGCTGGTCGCCATCGTCGAGCGCGAGGCCCCGGGGGTGACGCTGCGCGTCGTCCCGCTGTCGACCCGAGATCCGCGCCAGATGCTGTTGACGCAGGACGTCGACGTCGCGGTAGGCCACTTCCCCGGCGTCATCACGTCGGTCTCCGTCGAGGAGATGCAGCCCGATTCGGCCGCGTCGTTCGGCCATCGGCGCCTGTACAGCAGCCACTACGCCTGCGTGATGCGCCGCGACCACCCGCTCGCGCGCGGCGAGCTCACGCTCGACGCGTACTGCGCGGCGCACCACCTGCTCGTGAGCGTCTCTGGCCGGCCGTTCGGCAACGTCGACGAAACGCTCGCCGCGCTCGGGCGCACGCGCCGGATCGTGCTGACTGTCAACCAGTTCTTCACGGCCGGCATCGTCGTCGCGAACTCCGACCTGCTGACCGCGCTCCCGCGTCACTTCCTCGCGTCGACCGGTACGACCGACAAGGTCGCCGTGCGCCCACTGCCGATGGAGCTGCCCCGCGTCGACGTCGAGGCGCTGTGGCTGCGCCGGCGCGCGAGCCGGCCCGGGCACGAGTGGCTGCGCGCGTCGATCGTTCGCGCGGCGGCCACCCCGCTGCGCGAGCGCCAGCCCGGCGCCAGCCCGCCCGAGCTGGGGCCCGGCGCCGACACGCGCCTATGATGACCTGATGGAACGCATCACCCGCCACCTGCAGCCCGGCGACCTTCGCGGCGTCGCCAGGCTGGCCGTGCGCGCGACCACCGACCTGACGTCGCTGGCCGAGGCCCTGCACGCCGAAATCGTCCGTTTCCCGATGGTCTTCGGTCGTTCGCCGACCGGACGCACGCGCGGCCTGACCGGCCTCGTCTACGCAACGGTGCGCGGCGTCACTCGTGGCGTGGGCAGCGGCATCGACGCGGCGCTCGGCTGGCTGGCGCCTCGACTGATCGCCGAAACGCCGTCGACGACCGCGCGCAGAGCAGCGATCGCGGCGCTCAACGGCGTGCTTGGCGACCACCTCGCCGCCACCCGCAATCCGCTCGCGATCCGGATGGCGCTGCGCCACGCCGGGCGACCGCTGCGCCTGCAGCGCGACGCGCTCGCGGCGGCCTTTCCGGATGCGCACCCGCACGTGGTGGTGCTCGCCCACGGCCTGTGCATGAACGACCTGCAGTGGTTGCGCGACGGCCACGACCACGGCGCTGCGCTCGCGCGCGACCTGCCGTGCACGCCGCTCTACCTGCACTACAACAGCGGCTTGCCGATCTCCGTCAATGGCCGGCGTTTCGCGCGGCTGCTCCAGGCGCTGGCAACCCAGTGGCCCGTCCCGCTCGAACGACTGTCGATCGTGGGCCACAGCATGGGCGGGCTGGTCGCGCGCAGCGCCTGCGCGCATGGCGCAAGGCTCGGCCATGACTGGCTCGAGCGGCTCGACGCGATGGTCTTCCTCGGAACGCCGCACCGCGGCGCGCCTCTCGAGCGGGGCGGCCACTGGTTCGAGAGCCTGCTGGAGGTCAGCCCGTACAGCGCTCCGTTCGCTCGGCTCGGCCGGATTCGCAGCGCCGGCATCACCGACCTGCGCCACGGCACAGTATTCGCCACGAACTGCGGAGGCAATGGAGCCGACGGGGCCGATGGAGCCGATGCGGCCGACGGGGCCTTTGCGGGCCCCGCCACCGGCGCGGACACCATCGCGCCGCTGCCGCGACGCGTGCGCTGCCTGGCGATCGCCGGCACGCTCGGGCGCCGCGGCGGCGACCTGAAGGACCGGCTGGTCGGCGACGGGCTGGTGCCGCTCGCCAGCGCACTGGGCCGCGGCGGACGCTCGCATAGATCGCTGTTCACGCGCGAATCGCAGTGGATCAGCTACGAGACCAGCCACCTCGACCTGCTTGCGCGTCCCGCGGTCTACCGGCGCCTCAGGCAGTGGCTCGCGGCGTGAGCCGCGTCGGGCCGTGACGATCGATCGCGATGCGATGGTCACGCGTGGTTCCAGCCCTTGCGCGCTCCTTCACGCCCGACCGCGCATGCGATCGGCGGCAGTCGCGCCGCCGGCATCGAGCCAGATCACCTTCTTTCCGAGTTGCTGAGACAGCGCATGGCCTTCGGGATCGGCGAGCGCTGCCGCGCAGGCCGTGCGGATCGCCGCCGCCTGTGCGGCCGCGTCGGCCACCGGCGGATGCTCGACGAGCGCGTCGAGAATCCCGACGAAGCTTGCACGCCCGCGCCGATGCGTGTCGCCATAGCCCTTGAGCAGGCGCGCGCAACGCGCGATCTCCAGGGCCAGCGGCACGCTGCGCGTCGCGGCCTCGCGCACGTGCCCGAGCCAGCGCTCGATCAGCTGCTGTTCTTCGGCGTAGCGATGGCTGTACGGGCGCCAACGCCACAGCAGCGCCAGCCCGCGCATGACGAGGAACCCGGCGACGCCCGAGGTCTTCAGGTGCATCCCGACGTTGTACGCATCGAGCTTGCCGCGCCGTTGCGCCCACGCGACCAGCCTGCGCCCCGCGAACGGCGGCAGCAGCGAAGCGACTTCCTCGAC
>CALMSQ010000012.1:0-3740 GCA_937872345.1 uncultured Burkholderiales bacterium
GTCGTCAACCAGGTGCTCGAGTCGATGGGGCTCGAGCAGACGCAGATGTTCGCGACCGTCTTCGACGGCATCACGCGACACAATCCGGAAGGGATGTGGTTTCGCCGGCGCGCTCAGCTGCACGGCTTCAAGGATGCGGTGGCCTGGCGCGACTCGGGGCGGCCGATTCCGGAGGGGGCCGAGGCGCAGGCGCTGGTCGCGCAGATGGAACGCGAACTGGCGCGCAAGCGGCCCGGCGAGCGCGCGGGCGGCGCGCCGCAGAAGGGGCGCCGCAAGCGGTCCTGAACCGCGTCCGGTCCGGCGATCAGACCGCCGGCTCGGCCAGCATCTCGCCGGAGCGCACCACGCGATTGCGGCCCTCGGTCTTCGCGCGGTACACGCAGTAATCGGCGTGTACCAGCACCCGCTCGAGCGACTCGGCGTCTTCGACCGGCACCGCGCCGATGCTGGCGGTGAGCACGATCGTCGAGGGCCCGGCGCGCAGCGGCGCCGCCTCGAGCGCCTGGCGCAGCTCGTCGATCGTGCGGTTCGCGTCGGCGTGGCTGCTGCTGCGGATCAGCGCGCAGAACTCTTCCCCGCCGTATCGGCCGAGCAGGCCCGAGTTCTTCAGCGCCTTCTTCAGCACGCGCGCGGCGTGCCGCAGCGCGCGGTCGCCGACCGAGTGGCCGAACCGGTCGTTGACCGACTTGAAGTGATCCAGGTCGATCATCAGCAGGTGATGCACCGCGCCCGCTGCGCGGCGACCACGCAGCCGCTCGCGCGAAAGCTCGAAGAAGTGCCGCCGCGAGTGCAGCCCGGTGAGCTCGTCGGTCGTGGCGCGGCGGTGCAGCTCCCCCGAGATGCGCGCGTGCAGCATCATCTGCACGATCGTGGCCAGCGCGATCGGGCTCAGCGCGAACAGCAGGCCGAAGCCGACCTGCGCGGGACTCGGCGCGAACACGCCGCCGGCGGCCGAGTGCACGCCCATCAGCGCGGCAATGCCGCGCAGCAAGTGGACCAGCGCGTAGCCGGTGAAGAAGGTCGCGAGCGTGCGCACGTACGGCTGGTGCCCGTAGGCGTCGGAGCGGCGGATCGCGTAGACGCACGCGCCCACCCAGGCGACCTGCACCGCCGACGTCGCGAGCACGCGCTCGCTGACGCCTTCCGCATCGCTGCCGAGCCAGCCCCACAGCGCCGCGAGGCCGGTGACCTGGCCGATGAACAACCAGCCGGGCGGCGTGCGCCCGAACAGGCGCAGCGTCGCATCGGTGGTCAGCACGATCCCGACGGACACCAGCCAGTTCGTTCCCCCGTAGCTCAGCCAGTCGGGCAGGCCCGCCCCGCGCAGCGCGAGCAAGGTCAGGCCGATCGCCATGGCCACCAGCGCCAGCGCGTAGTGGCGCATCGCGGTCGCGGCTGGCCGGTACATGCGCGCCAGGCCCATGAACGTCATGGCGCCGAGCGCAGTCGTGCAAGCGCCCACGAGGAAGATCGTGCGCAGGTCGAACAAGGCGGTCATCTTCCCGGCAGCGTAGCGTTCCGGTCCGGCGGCCGGGGACTCCCGTGAACGGCGCCCGACGGGCGGGGCATCCGATCGGAGGAGCGCTCGCGCGGTGTTAGCATCGCCGCAACAGGAGATGCCCGTGCCCAGTGCCCCGACCGTCTACGCGTTCGAAGGGGTCGTTCCGGTGATCGACCCGGCGGCCCACGTCCACCCCTCGGCGGTCCTGATCGGCGACGTGATCGTCGGTCCGGGCTGCTACGTCGGCGCCGGCGCCGTCCTGCGCGGCGACTTCGGCCGCATCGTGCTCGAGCGCAACTCGAACGTGCAGGACAACTGCGTGGTCCATTCGCGGCCCGACCTCGATTGCGTGATGGAGGAGGAAAGCCACATCGGGCACGGCGCGGTGATCCACTGCGCGCGCGTCGCCCGCGACGCGATGGTCGGCATCGGCGCGGTCGTGATGGACCAGGCGGTGGTCGGCGAGCAGGCGATCGTGGCGGCGATGTCGTTCGTCAAGGTCGGCATGGCGATCCCGCCGCGCGTGCTGGTGGCCGGCGTGCCCGCCAAGGTGCTGCGACCGCTGACCGATGCCGACATCGCGTGGAAACGCGAGGGCACCGCGCTCTACATCGAGCTGGCCCGGCGCTGCCTCGCGGGGCTGGCGGCGACGGCGCCGTTGGCTGCGCCCGAACCCGGGCGCGCGCGGACCCGCTGGTCGTTCGGCGAGGCGCGCACCGACCGTTAGCGCCGCGGCGCATCGCTGCGCCGGCCCGCACTGCTGCCCCGGCTCCCCGCTCGCGGCACGGCGGGGCTCTCGGGCGGTCAGCCGTTCGCCAGCCAGGCGCCGTCGCGCCGCAATTGGCCCTGCGCGACCAGTTCGTCCGCGGCCCAGGCCAGCGCCGCGCCGAACTCCATGCCGATCAGTTCGGCCGTGTGCCGCATGACGGTCGCGTGCCGCAGCAACTCGACCAGCCGGGCCGCTTCGACGCGCTCGAGGTCGAGCAGCAGGAACTTCACCAGCACCTTCAGCGCGTGGCGCGCATGCCGGCGCGGATCCGCGCGCATCGCCTCGAGCCGGGTGAAGGCGCGGCCGAGCGCGCCGCGAACGTCCGAGAAGGCGCGCCCGTGACCGGGCAGGACGAGACGGACCGGCAGCGTTGCGATCAATTCGAGCACCGATCGTTGCTCGTCGAAGCCGGACTGGCCGTCGAGTTCCGGGAAGATCACCCCGAACCCCTGCTCCCACAGGGCATCGGCGGACACCAGCAGCCCCTCGCGCTCGCAATGGAAGATCAGGCTCTTCGGGTCGTGCCCCGGGGCCGCCAGGACCTGCCAGTCGAGTTCGCCCAGTCGCAGCGTGTCGCCCGGAGCGAGCGTGGCGGCATGCCCGAACCGCTCGCAGCGCTGGCCGGTCGTCGCGTGGGTCAGCGCGACTTCGTCCCAGGCTGCGACGTCCGCGGCGCTGGCCGCCGGGACCGTGATCGGGCAATCGAAGGCGTGCGCGAGGGCGCGGTTGCCGCCGCAGTGATCGGAATGAAGATGCGTATTGACGATTCCGACGAGTCGAAGCTTGCCGTCCGTCTCGCTTGCGCGGGCTGCGAGCACGCGTCGCACCAGTTCGACCGTGAGCGCCGCGTGCTTGGCGTAGCCGGTGTCGACGACGATCGCTTCGTCCCCCTCGAACCCGACGACCTGGTTCGACGACAGCCAGTCGCGCTCGACGAAGCGCAGCGAGGCCGGGAGCGCCGCGGCGACGGGCACCGGGGCGTCGCTCATGCGGCGGCGCCGCGCCGCGCCGGCGATGGCCCCATCGCGTCGGGCGACGTCGCGTCGCGCATCGAAGCGCGGCGCTGCTCGAGGTCGTTCCAGATCGCGCGCTTCGCGCCGTCGGCGAGCGTGCCCCAGGCGGCGATCTCGTCGAGCGTCCGCAGGCAGCCCACGCACAGGCCGCTGGCCGGATCGAGCCGGCACACCGAGACGCACGGGGAGGGAACCGGTCCGGAATGCATCAGGTGGTCTCGGTCTCGGTCTCGCGCTGCAGGCGCGCGGCCAGCGCATTGCCGGCCCTCGACTGGCTGCGCCGGCCGAGCTGTGCCGAAATCCACTGGCCCGTGTCGACCAGTCGATCGAGATCGAGGCCGGTCTCGATTCCCAGTCCGTGCATCAGGTAGACGACGTCTTCGGTGGCCACGTTGCCCGTCGCGCCCTTCGCGTACGGGCAGCCCCCGAGACCCGCGATCGACGAGTCGAAGCGGAA
>CALMSQ010000013.1:0-4338 GCA_937872345.1 uncultured Burkholderiales bacterium
CTGTTCGACGCGCTGCTGCTCGACTTCGGCAGCGTGATCACGATCTCGGCCTTCGAGCGGCAGCGCGAGATCGAGACGATCCTCGGCCTGGCGCCCGGCACGCTCGACTGGCTCGGCCCGGTCGACCCGGGCACCGATCCGCTGTGGCGCAGCATGACCGCCGGCGCGATCAGCGAGCGCGACTACTGGGCGCAGCGCGCGGCCGAAGTCGGCCGCATGCTCGGCCACGACGCATGGACGCCGCTCGACTTCTTCAAGGCGATCCGCGGCGACGACCCGAACCGGGCGGTGCGCGAGGGCGCGCGGCGCACGATCGCGGCGGCGCGCGCCGCGGGCCTGCGGGTGGGCATCGTCTCGAACGAGCTCGAGCTCTTCTGGGGCCGGCCGTTCATGGACCGGCTCGAGCTGCTGCGCGAGATCGACGTGCTGGTCGACGCCACGCACACCGGCGTGCTCAAGCCCGATCCGCGCGCCTACCGTGCCGCGCTCGAGGCGCTCGGCGTGCCCGCGGCGCGCGCGCTGTTCGTCGACGACCAGCCGCGCAACGTCGAGGGCGCGCGCGCGGTGGGCATGGACGCCATCTTCTTCGACCTCGCCGATCCCGAGGGGAGCTTCGCACGCGTGCGCGCCCGGCTCGGCATCGACGGCCCCGCTCCCGGAGAACGCTCATGACCGGCCCGGACGCGCTGCGCGCGCACAACGCGCGCTTCATGCTGCACCCGATGGCGCACCCGCGCCAGATGCAGGAACAGCCCCCGATCATCGTGGCCCGCGGCGACGGCGTCTGGATCACCGACGTCGACGGCCATCGCGTGGTCGACGGCGTCGGGGGCCTGTGGAACATCAACCTCGGCTACGGGCGCGAGGAGATCAAGCGCGCGATCGTCGACCAGCTCGACGAGCTGGCGTTCTATTCGTGCTTTCGCGGCACCACGCATCCGCGCGCGATCGAGCTGTCGGTGCGGCTGGTCGGGATGCTGCAGCCCGAGGGCATGGCGCGCGTCGCGTTCTCCAGCGGCGGCTCCGACGCGGTGGAGGGCGCGCTGAAGATCGCGCGCCAGTACTGGAAGCTGATGGGCCAGGCCGACCGCCACAAGTTCATCGCGCTCAAGCAGGGCTACCACGGCGTGCACTTCGGCGGCATGTCGGTGAACGGCAACACCGCGTTCCGGCGCGCCTACGAGCCGCTGCTCCCGGGGTGCTTCCACATCGACACGCCGTGGGACTACCGCAATCCGTACACCGACGACCCCCAGCGGCTCGGCGAGATCTGCGCCGAGCTGCTCGATCGCGAGATCCGCTTCCAGGGTCCCGACACGGTCGCGGCGTTCATCGCCGAACCGGTGCAGGGCGCCGGCGGCGTGATCGTGCCCCCATCGAACTTCTGGCCGCTGGTGCGCAAGGTCTGCGACGCGCACGGCGTGCTGCTGATCGCCGACGAAGTGGTGACCGGCTTCGGCCGCACCGGCTCGATGTTCGGCGCGCGGCTCTGGGGCGTGCAGCCCGACATCATGTGCCTGGCCAAGGGCATCAACTCGGGCTACGTGCCGCTGGGCGCGACCGCGGTGTCGGCGCGCATCGCCGATGCGTTCCTCAGCGACCAGACGGGCAGCGGCGCCCTCATGCACGGCTACACCTACAGCGGTCATCCGGTGGCCTGCGCGTCGGCGCTGGCGGCGCTCGACATCGTCGAGCGCGAGAACGTGCCGGAGAACGCGCGCGTGCAGGGCGAGTACCTGATGTCGCGGCTGAAGCCGCTCGAGCAGAAGTTCCGCGCCGTGGGCAACGTGCGGGGCATCGGGCTGATGGCCTGCGTCGAGCTGGTGGCCGACAAGGAGAAGCGCACGCCGCTCGACCGCAAGGCGGCGCTGCCCGCGGCGGTGGCCGCGCAGACCTTCCGCAACGGCGCGATGGTCCGCGTCTCCGGCGGCAACCTGATCCTGTCGCCGCCGCTGGTGATCCAGCGCCCGGAAATCGACCTGATCGTCGACGCGCTGGAGGCGGCGCTCGTGAGCTGCGGCGCCTGAGCGCCGCAGTTCAGGCGCGCGGGCTCTCGGGCAACGGCAGCGCGTCCGCGCCCGGCGCAGTACGGGCCGCCGCGTCCTCGGCTGGCTCGGGACGCGGCGCCTTCAGTGCGGCCGCACGAGTCATGACGAACCAGGCCAGTGGCAGCACGCCGCCGAGCACGAACAGCGCACCGCCGACGATGCGCGCCCAGGTGAGTGCCTGGAACAGGTCGCTGCCGATGAACGCCTGCGAGCGTGCGTGCCAGAAGCCGTTTTCGAGCACGTCGAGCAGCTGCGCGATGCCCACCGGAAAGAGGTCGGCGGCCACCATCAGCAGCAGGCCGACGTTGAGCGACCAGAACACGCGGCGCAGCAGCGCGGCGTTCCAGCGAGCCGGTTCGACCAGGCAGCGCGCGCAGAAGACGATCGTCGCAATCGCGAGGTTCCCATAGACGCCCATCAGCGCGGCGTGGCCGTGGTTCACGGTCAGGTAGGTGCCGTGCTCGTAGTAGTTGACGATCGGCAGGTTGATCATGAAGCCGAACATGCCGGCGCCCAGGAAGTTCCAGAAATTCACGCCGAGCAGGAACAGGAAGGCCTCCGCCTGGCCGAATCCGCCGGCGGCGGTGCCGACCATTCGCTGCGGCGCGTTGCGGAACTGCCAGGCTTCCAGCGTCAGCAGGATCAGCGGCACGACCTGCAGCGTCGAAAAAACGCTGCCGATCGCCAGCGTCTCGACCGGCTTCGCATTCCAGTAGAAGTTGTGGGAGATGCCGAGCAGGCCCGAACCGAGGAACAGCAACGCGGCGAGATAGACGATGCGCGAGGCCGCGGCGTGGCTCACCAGTCCCATCAGCACCATGAAGTACGCGAGCACCGCGGTGGTGAAGACTTCGAAGAACGCCTCGACCCACATGTGGATCACCGCCCAGCGCCAGAAATCGGCGACCACGAAGTTGGTCTGCGGCGTCGCGACGAACCCCGAGACGAACAGCACCAGCACGCAGGCGACGCAGTAGAGCAGCCACTTCGGCAGCATCCACGCATCGCCCGAGCGCCAGATCGGCCGGACCGCGCGCGCGAGCACCAGGCACCACAGCGCGAACACCGCGAACAGCAGCGCCTGCCAGAGCCTGCCCTGCTCGACGAACTCCCAGCCCTGGCTGCCGAGCAGGTGCCACCAGTCGCCGAGCAGCCCGTGCGGCCCGAGCGCCACGCCAGCCAGCCCGCCGACCGCGGTGAAGACGAACAGGCCGAACAGCCGCTGGACCAGCCGCAACTGTCCGGCCGGCGCCCGCGGCGCCGCCGTCGAGACGACGAAGATCGATGCACCGACCCAGCAGGCGGTGATCCACAGCAACGCGAGCTGCAGGTGCCAGCCGCGGACCACCGGGATCGGAAGCGCCTGCGCAAGATCGACGCCGAACACTCGGGTGATGCCGAGGAAGTCGTGTACCGTCAGGATGCCGGCGGCGACCTGCAGCACGAACAGCACCACGGCGGCGGCGAAGAACCTGTAGGTCGCGCGCTGCAGCTTACCGGGGCGCAACGCATCGACCGCCGCTGCGCCGGCCATCGCCCCTGCCTGCGGGAACGCGTCGCCGCGCTGTGCGGGACGCCATCCGGCGATCGACGCGTAGCGGCCGTACAGGAACAGCACCGCGCCCAGCGCGGCCACCAGCGCGAGCCCCGCGATCACGCTCCACAGCATGACCTGCGCGCTCGGCCGGTTGCCGGCCAGTTCGTCGTACGGCCAGTTGTGCGTGTAGGTGTAGGTCTTGCCCGGTCGCTCGACGCCGCAGACCCACGCGCCCCAGAAGAAGAACGCCGCGAGGTCGCGCAGTTCGGCTTCGTCGGCGATGAATCCGGCAGGGTGGAAGGCTTCGCCGCCTTCGCCGCGGAACATCGCGGCCACGCGGCGCTCGATCTCGCGCGCGGCATAGGCCTGCGCGGCGCCGACGGTGACCGTGTCGGTGGCTGCATCGTGGCGATTGCGCTTGACCTCGCGCTGCGCGGCGGCGAGCGCGGAATCGGCGTCGACGCCGTCGGCGGACGCATGATGGTCGCGCATCGCGCGCGCCATCTGGTGCAGCGCGTCGGCAGTGAAGTCGGGGCCGCGGCCGGCGCCGTCGCCGAACATGCTGCCGTAGTTCATCAGTCCGTACTTCAGGAACACCGCCTGCCCGCGCGTGATCGCTGCGGCCGGTACCACCGCGACGCCGCGCTCGTCGACGAAGTCGGGCACCGGTGGCGCATCGAGGTAGGTGCGCGTGCCCATGTACAGCATGCTGCCCACGCCGATCGCGAGCACCGCGAGCAGCGGCAGCCACCA
>CALMSQ010000014.1:0-5396 GCA_937872345.1 uncultured Burkholderiales bacterium
ACACGCAATCTCTCGATCGTGACCCGAAAGGGTGCGTCGCTGTCACCCGCTGCGGAGGGCTTCGTCGAGATCCTGCGATCACGGATCGGCGCCGATGCACGTGCAGCGAAGCCGCCAAGTGCGCCCGAGCGCAGTCGCCGTACACGGGCTTGAATTCGCCGCCCAGATCGCCGCACTGCTTACAGCGATGCGCACGGGAGCACGCTGCAAGCCCCTCCGCGGTCAATCCCTGCGCGGCCCCGCGCGGCGGAAGAGTCGTCGCCATACCCTACCGACCCATGCTCCCAATCGCCCAAGCCAACCCGGGCCCGCTTCCGGCATCACCGCCTTCGACACCGCACGCTCCGGAGCAGCGGGCGCCGGTACCCCGGCCACCGACACCGCCCCGAAGCGCTGCTCCAGATGCTCGGCGAACTGCGCGGTGCGCTCGTCCGCCCGCCGCTCGAACAGGCGATCGACGACCGGTTTCAGCGGCCCTTCGCCCTTCACGCTGATCAGGCCGCGCATCTCGGTGCCCGTGCCGTGTGCCCGCAACGCGACGTCGATCTCCATGCTCAGGTGCTCGGCCGTCGCGATCGCGTGGAGGCTGTTCGGAGGATCCTCCGAATCGATCTGCGCAGTCAGGTCGACGATCAGCGGCACCACGCCGACCTTCTCCTTCACCGTCAGTTGCGCGGTCCGATCGTCCACCAGCCTGACCTGCTCGACGCCGGGGATGCACGAACACAGCGCGTGCACGTCGCGCACGAAGCCCCATACCTCCATCGGCGGCGCATTGACGGTGAACTTCGTCTCGCGCTGCGGCATCAGTCCCACCACTTGTTCAGCTTCAGGTCCTCCGCGATCACGCCGGCAGCGTTGTGCCCGGCCCCCGCGTGCACCCCGCCGCCGGGGTGGCAATAGCCGCCGCACATGTAGAGGCCCTCGACCGGCGTGCGATAGTCGGACCACCCGGCAAACGGCCTGAAGTAGCCCATCTGGTCGGGCGTCATGTCGCCGACGACGTCGACGCCGTTGACGAGGTTGTCGTTGTGCCGTTCGGTGTCGGTCGGGTCCTGAATCGCCATCGCGAGAATCTTGTCGCGCGTCATGTTCGGCGCGTACGACTGCCACAGATCGAGCACGTGCTCGGCGTACTCCGCCCGCACCTTGCTCCAGCCGGCGGGACCGTCGGGCTCGACCCGGTACGGCGCGTACTGCCAGACGACGGCGGTGTGCCGGCCCGCCGGCGCCTGCGACGGATCGAACAGCGTGGGCAGCGTCACCTGCAGCATCTCCATGCGCGGCGGCTTGCCCATCGCGATCTCCTGGTACGCGCGCACCTGGTCCTGGACGCGGCCGCCGAACATCTCCTGGCTGAACGCGGTGTTCACCGCGGCGTTGCCCGCGGCGGCGCGGTAGTTCGGCGGCTCCGAGAGGGCGAGGTGCAGCACGAAGAGCGAGCGCCCGTTGGAGTGGTAGTTCTTCACCCGCGTGACGAAGGCGTCCGGCAGGTGCTCCTCGCCGACCATCTCCAGGAAGCTCTTCTTCGGCTCGACGTTGGTGACGACGGCGCGCGTCGCCTCGATCCGCGTGCCGTCGGCAAGCTCGACGCCCGCGGCGCGGTTACCGCGCACCAGGATCCGCTTCACCGGAGCATCGGTGCGCACCACGCCGCCGTGCGCCTCGACCGCGCGGCGCAGCCCAGTGGCCAGCTGCCCCGAGCCGCCCACGCAGATCGGCGCCTCGGCCTTCAGGATGCGGAACAGGCAGATCCACCCCTGCCCGAACTGGTCAGGCGGGAAGCCGAGCACGGTCATGCGGGCGAGGAAGTGGACCTTGACCGCCTCGTTCTCGAACAGCTCGTCGAGCAATTGCACCGGCGTGCTCGCCTGCCACTGCAGCAGCGTGCGTCCCTCCGGGGACCGCTCGAGCTGCGCGCTCTGCACCGAAGGCGGCAGCGGCGGCGAGTACATCAGCGGCAGGTAGGTCGACTCGATGAATTCGCCGTAGTCCTCGACCAGCTGCCGGAATGTCCGCGCGTCGCGCGCGGAGAAGCGCGCGAGCTCGGCGGCCATCCGCTCGGCATCGCGGTACATGACAATGCTCTCGTGGCCCGGAAAGATGGTGCCGCGCAGGTGCTGCGGGTAGACGTACTTCACGCCGTGCCGCTCGAGTTCCAGGTCGCGATAGACCGGGCTGGTCGGGATGTGCGTGTGCACGACCGAGCAGATGTTGTGACCGAACCCGGGCAGCGTCGCTTCCGAGGTGCTGCACGAGCCGCCGACGCGTGCGCTGCGCTCGAGCACCAGCACGCTCGCGCCCGCCTTCGCGAGATAGGCCGCGCAGGCCAGTCCGTTGTGGCCGGAGCCGACGACGATGAAGTCCCAGGACACGGTGAAACCCTCCAGTCAGTCGTGAAGTCGGTGCGAGAGCTCGTCGGCGGCCGCGCGAACGCGGTGCGCCAACGCTTCGAGGCCCCGGGCATCGGCAAGGTTGGTCGGACAGGCGACACCGAGCGCCGCCACCGTCCGCCCCGCGCGCCGCACCGGCGCAGCCAGCGCGAGCAGGCCGACGGCGGATTCCTCGCGGCCCCAGCCGATGCCGTCGCGGCGGACGCGCGCGAGTTCCCGCGCGAGCGCCTGTCGCGATGCAAGGCTCTTCGGCGTCATCCGCGGCATGCCCTGGCGTCGCAGCACCGCGTCGGCGTCGGCCGGCGGGAGGCCCGCCAGCAGCACCTTGCCGGCCGCGCTCACGGAGAGGGGAAGCCGGTCGCCAGTCTTCATCGCGGCGGCGCGGACCGGAAGCGTCGCGTCCTCGACGAGAACGAACAGCGCCTGCTCGTCGTCCAGCACCGCCAGCGAAACCATGTGACCACAGGCGTCGCGCAGCGCCCCGAGCACGCGGCGCCCCTCGCGCAGCAGCGGGTCCTGCTCGACGAAGCCGGCTGCGACGCGATAGAGGCTCTCGCCGAGGCTGTAGCGCCCGGTGGTCGGGTCCTGTCGGAGGAAGCCCTCGCCGGCCAGCGTCGCGGCCAGGCGATACGCGGTCGACTTGTGCAGGCCGACCCTGGCGGCGAGCTCGGTGATGCCGAGGGCCGGCGTTGCACGGCCGAATACCTTCAGCAGCGAGAGCGCGCGCTGCACCGACTGGGTGTTGTTTTGCATCGTGAGACAATGGTCCGTCGTTCAAACCCGACGGACCTTACCCTGCCGTTCCGGAGAGGGTCAATGGCCTTGCATCAGGCGAATGGAGAACGGCAGACCGTCACGCCCGGTGCAGGCGCGGCCGATGGCGCCGAGCGGCGCCGGAGTCCCGGCTCGGGCGTTCAGCGACGAGCCCGCAGGCCGAACGCGATCGACCCGGCCAGCGCCGCGAGCAGCAGGACGCCGCTCGACGGCTCGGGCATCTGCGCGGGCACCTGCACGAGGTAGCCGCTGATCGGCCGGTAAGCGAACAGCCTCCCTTCGGTCCACCACTCTTCCGATATCGGGTCGAGCCTGATCGGGCTTTCGCCCGCGAACAGCGACTGGACAGGACTGAAGAAGAGCGTCCTGGCCGACTGGCCCTGGTCGTAAACGTGGGAGATGGTCACGGACCCCAGCGGAGTCTCGATGGACCCGGTCGAATTCGACGGCCGGTACCGGAAGTCGGGAAACACTTGCTCGGGCGTGTCGTCGACGAAGACCGAGACGTCCCAGTCGAAGAGATCCCAACCCGCGGCCGACCCGAGCGGTGCCGTGTCGAACTCGAACCAGCCGTAGCCGCGTCCCTCGTAGCTGAGCGTCACATCCAGAAGTTGCCAGCGGACGATGTCGGCTCGAGCCGTGCCGCTGCCGGCGAGTGCCAAGAGCGTCAGCAAGCCGATCTCCGCGATCCGCTTGCGAATGGTCTCGTGGATGAACATCGCGTTGACCTCGATCGCTGGATTGTCTTTCGCAATGTCGCAGGTGTCCTCACGCGACACCATGATCTCGCGCAACTGCGCAAAGACCCTGTCGCAGCGACCGCCGGCGCACGGCGCTTGCACGGGGCCGACATGCCCCGCTCAGCAAGAACCGTGAAACGCGTCCGCCTCGTCGAAGAAATCGAGGATCTCCCGGCCGAGCCACTCTTCGCCGGAATTGAAATGGGCGACCACCGACATGTGGTTGTGCCCCTGCGCGATGCGATGCGGCGCCAGCGGATGCCGCGCCGCCTGCAGCCGCGCCGCGAAGTCGGCCCCGTAGACGTCGAGCAGCGGGTTCTCGAATTGCGCCGTCACCACCATCGTCGGCACCTTCGACCGGTCCGCATAGTGGATCGGCGACGCGCGCTCGATTTCCACCGGATCGCTCCCGAAGTACGCCGCGACCCCGTCGCGGTTCGGGTTCCCGGGCAGCACGTCGGCCCGAAGCCGCGCCGAGATCAGCACGGTGGCGCGAACCCCCTGACCGAAGCGCCCCACCCGCGGATCGAAGACGTAGCCCGCGACGTGCGTGCCGCCGGCCGAGTGCCCCACCAGAAGGATGCGCGATGCGTCACCGCCGAACCGCGTCGCGTTGGCGGACACCCAGTCGAGCGCAGCCGCGACGTCCAGCGCGCCGCCCGGATACCTCGACTCGGGCGCCAGCCGGTATTCCAGGTTGACGCCGACGAAGCCCTGCCGCGCGAACCAGTAGAGGACGTTGTCGTGGATCTCGTCGGTCGTGCGCTTGCTGCCGCGCACGAATGCCCCGCCGTGGACGAACACCACGATCGGCGCATCGGCAACGCCGGGCTCGAAGACGTCGGCGACCTGCCGCGGGTGAGGACCATACGACAGGTCGCGCCGAACCTTCACCCCCTCCTTCGGGCCACGGGCCAGCAAAGGATCGTAGAGATCCTTGACCTCCTGACTGTAGCGGCGGATGTCGGTCGACCAGACGGAGCCGATCCGTGCCAGTTCTGCGCGCAGCGTGGCGTCGCCCGGCGCGGCGCCCGGCGTCGCCTTGCCGTCAGCGGCAGCGTGCAGCTTCACCGAATCGGCGCGATCACGGCCGGAACGCGACCGCGTCGACCTCGTACAGCCACTCGGGCCGCGCGAGCGCCTCGACGATCAGCAGCGTCGAAGCGGGCCGCGTCGACTGCTGGAACTCGGCGCGCACCTTGCCGAGCAGCGGCAGGTGCGAAGCCTCGACGAGATACGAGTTGACCTTCACGAGGTGCTCGACGCCCATGCCGGCGTCGCGCAGGATCGCCAGCAGGTTCTGCCACGCGGCGCGCGCCTGTGCCTCGAAGCCTTCGGCCACGGTGCCGTCGGGCAGCACGCCGACTTGCCCGGCGACGTGCAGCCACTGGCCGGCGGCCGGCGCAACGATGCCGTGGCTGTACAGGCCGACCGGCGCGCAGATCGAAGACGGGTTGACGACCTTCATCGCGTCACTGCGTGCTCTGCA
>CALMSQ010000015.1:0-4670 GCA_937872345.1 uncultured Burkholderiales bacterium
ACGATCGAGAACCTCGTGATCCGCGGGGTCGGCGGCGACCAGCAGGTCGTCGGCATCTCCACCGTGGGCTCGCCCACGTGGAACTGGGTGATCTGCGGCAACACGATCATCGGCGCGGGCACCGGCATGTACCTGGGCAATTCCGACGGCAGCGATCCGTTCGTCGCGGGCCTGATCGAGCGAAACCTGATCCGCGACACGATCGGCTACAACATGCAGGTCAAGCACCAGGTCGACCGCCCGGCGCTCGCCGGCATGCCGACGACGCCGCAGCGCACGGTGATTCGCCACAACGTGTTCACGAAGTCGGGAAACAGTTCCACCGGCAGCCTGGCCCGACCGAACGTGCTGGTCGGGCATTTCCCGCTGAGCGGCAACGGCAGCAGCGACCGCTACGAGATCTACGGCAACTTCTTCTACCAGAACCCCACCGAGGCGCTGTTCCAGGGCGAGGGCAACATTGCCTTCTACTCCAACGTGATGGTCAACGACACCGGCGACGCGGTGAACATCCAGCCGCACCACGACGTGCCGAAGGCGATCGACGTGTTCGGCAACACGGTGCTTGCGAGGGGCAGCGGCATCCGGATCACCGGTGGCGCGGCCGGCTACGCGCAGCGCGCGTTCGGCAACGCGGTCTTCGCGGCCTCCCCGCTGTCCGGCGGCGAGCAGCGCGACAACGTGACCGCCAGCCGCGCATCGGCCGCGACCTACCTGAACGCGCCGGACGCGCCGCTCGGTACCTTCGACGCGTTCCCGCGTGCTGGCGCGCTGCGCGGCACGGCGATCGACGTGTCGCCGGCCACCGGCTTCACCGACTTCGGCAAGGACTTCGGCGGGCAATCGCGCGACTGGACGCTGCGCGGCGCCTATGCCGGCGAGGGTGCCAACCCCGGCTGGCTGCCGAAGCTCGAAATCAAGCCCTGACGCCGACGCGCCGGCGGCAATCGGCCGTGCCGCCGGCGCCGCGGGCCGGCCCCGCTGACCGTCTGCGCCGGCGCCACCGCCGCCCGTCGCGTGCCCGGCCTTCCCCCGCTTGCGTGAAAGCGACACCGCGAGCAGCATCCGTACCGGATGCCGGATGAAGACGTATACTCCGGCGCAACGCGAGGCGCGCCCCACTGGGGGTTCGTCAGGCAGGTCACCGTGGAGTTCGACATGCGTTCGATCATTCAGTCTCTCGGCCTCGTTCCGATCGTGCTGGGCGCGGCCCTGGCCAGCGCGCCGCTGTCCGCCTCGTCGGCGGACACGTCCAGCTTCAATCCGCACGGGTTCAAAGTGCCCACCGGCGTCTACCGCTGCGACCTGAACCGCAGCGTGAACGTGCGCGAGGTGTCGGCCGACATGTCTTCGGCGGTCGTGCAGTTCGACAAGAAGGACTACAGGATGCACGCGGTCGGCGCGCGCAGCGGCGCGCTGCGCTACGAAGACCCGCAGTCCGGGCTCGTCTGGCTGGTGATCGCCACCAAGTCGATGCTGCTCGACACGAAGCACGGGCGCCAGCTCGCCAACGAGTGCAAGACCTGACCCCCGCCTGATCGCCCGTCCCGAGCCGGGGCCGACGCATCGCGTCCGCCCCGGTTTTCTTTTTGCGCCGTAGCTAGAACCAGTCGTTCAGCATCACGCCGACGCCGATGCGCCGGATGCGCGTCTGGAAGTCGAGCAGGCTCTCTCCGTAGCCGTCGAAGTACTGCACGTACCAGCGCAGGTTCGGGCTGAATCCGGTGGGACGGCTGAAGTCGAGTTGCGCCGCGCCCTTGCCGTCGCGCGCGAGGCCGCGACGCAGCGTCAACGTCCAGTTGTCCAGGCCGCCGACGTAGCCGACCCGCAGCTCGCCGTGCCCCGCGTAGCGGGTGATCTGCGGGTTGTCGTCGCCTTCGGGCGAGTCCGGGCTCGGCTTGCGGCTCTCGGGGATGCGCCACCACGGCCGGATGCCGATCCACCACGGCCCCGGGCGATCGAGCAGCATCTCGGCGAAGAGGCGGTTCCAGCTGCGCGAGAACTCGCCGGAGCGGCCGTTCGACTGGTGCACGAAACCGGCCGACGCGACCCGCCAGTCCCAGCCGAGCACGCGCATGCCGGGCGCCCACGAGGCGAAGATCTCGGGCTCGTGGCTGTACTCGCGGAACGGGCTGGAGCGTTGGTTGTTGTAGGCCTGCCACCACGACTGCCCGGTGTATGCGAAGAACACGGCCAGGCGCCCGTCGTACAGCGGCGGCGTCAGCGGGAACTTGAAGCTGATCTGGAACTTGATCTCGTTGCGCTGGACCGGCGCGGCAGTGGCCGTGCCCGGCTGCTCGAACACGTGCGAGATCGGCAACAGGTAGTTCGGCCGGTGCGGCAGCAGCGCGAAGCGCTCGCCCCACAGCACGCCCTCCTCCTCGATGCGCCGGCGCACCGGCGAGTCGCCCGCCGGCACCGATCGCGCGACCGGCGCGACCGACAGGCCCTGCGGGGTGTCGCGGACGATCCCCACCGTCGGCCCCGTGGTCGGCTGGCCCGCCTCGACCGGCGCGGAAAGCGATTCCGGCAACGGCGCGACGCGAGCCGGTGCGATCGGGCGCCGGTCGACGCATCCGGCGCGCAAGGTCTCGACCGTCGTCTGCGGCGGCGCGTCGCGCAACGCGTCGAGCAGGCAACGCTCCTCCGCGGTCTGCGCCTGCGCGCTCGCACACAGCGCGAGCGCCGCGAGGCACGCGCAGCCGGCGCGCGACAACGCGACGTGAAGAGTGCGTGTCGACATGACCGCCATTGTGGCCCAGCCGGGCCGCGACCCTCGCCTAGCGCCGGCCTGCGGCACCGCCGAGCGCTTCGCGCTGCATCGACAGGTAGACGTTGTAGGCATTGCGCCGGTTGGCCGCATCGAAGGCCGGCAGCGCGGCGAAGCGCGACCAGTCGGTGCGCGCGTACGCCTCGTCGAACTCGAGCATCTCGTCGACCGCGCGGCCCATCTCGCTGCGCAGGAACAGCAGGTAGTCGCGGGTGAGCGCGAGGTCGCGCCGCGCGTCGGTGGAAGCCGGGCCGTGGCCGGTGACGACGATTCGCGGGCTGCGCGCCGCGAGCTGCTCGAGCGCCGCCAGCCACGCGCGGGTGTCGGCGTCGCCGACGAAGGGAAGCCGCCCCGCGAAGACGAGGTCGCCGGCGAAGAGCACGCCCTCCTGCTCGACCAGCATCATCAGGTCTTCGGGCGTGTGCGCCGGGCCCGCCGAGTACAGGCGAAAGTCGAGGCCGCCGAGCCGGAAGCTGGCGTCCCCGTCGACGTAGCGGTCCGGCGGCACGATCCGCATCGAGTCGGTGACCCACGGCGCAAGCGATTGCCTGCGCTCGGCCAGGCGAAGCGCCGGCGCTTCGGTCGCCAGGTAGTCGCGCACCGCGCGGTGGGCGATGACTTCAGCGCCGGCCGCCTTGAACGCCTGCAGCCCGTAGAAGTGGTCCGCGTGGTAGTGGCTGACCACGACCCGGCGCACCGGCTTGTCGGTGATGCGCCGGATCTGCGCGAGCAGCGCCTCGCCCAGCGCCGGCGTGCCGAGCGCGTCGAACACCACCACCGCGTCGTCGGCGACGACGAACCCGGCGTTGGACATGAAGCCCTGGTTGCGCAGCGACACCGTGCCCGCATCGCCCTGGACGTACCAGACGCGCGGCGTGAGCTGCTTCGGCGTGAGGTCGACCGTGACCGGCGCCATGACCTGCCCGAGGCCGTGCCCGGCAAACAGCGCAAGCCCGAGCGCGACCGCCAGCCACAGCAGCCACAGCGCGACGCGCAGCCGCGGGTGCCGGTCGCAGCCGCAGGGCTCGCCCGCCTCGCCGCGCCGCTCGGGTGGCCGGGCGAGCATCACGGCCTGCGCGCTCCCGTCATCGAACCGGGCTGGCCCCGCGGCCCTAGAACTCGACGTCGGCGCGGATCGCGTCGATCCCCGCGCGCGCGCAGGCCTCGTCGGCCGCGCCGCCGGGCGCGCCCGAAACGCCGATGCCGGCCAGCGTCGAGCCGGCCGCCTCGATCGGCAAGCCGCCGCCGAGCGCGGCGACGCGCGGAATCTGGCGGATCGCGCTCATCGGCTTGCCCGGCTGCGTCTCCGAGGCGAGTTCCGTGGTGGAGATGCGAAACGACGCGGCCGTCCACGCCTTGTTGGCGGCGGCATCGACGGTGTGCGGCCCGGCGAAGCGGTCGCGCAGGTAGACCTGCATGACGCCGCTGCGATCGCTGACTGCCACGCCGACCTGGTAGCCGGCCTTGCGGCAGGCCTCGAGCGCCGCCTGCGCGGCCTTCAGCGCGGTCTCGACCGTGAGCCCCCTGGTGGAAAACGTCGCCTCGGCCATCGCGGCGGGCGCACTCGACGCCAGCAGCACCGCCACCACCGCGTTGCCGATCCTTGCGAGCTTCATGATGTCCTCCAGCGAGCGAGTTCCTCGACGTCCTCGGGGAACATCTCCCCGATCTCGACCTGCTTGAGCGCGCCGTCGCGTCCGATCACCCAGACGATCGGCAGCCCCTTCGGGCGCCCGATCGCCGCCTGCCAGCGCGGGTCGAACATCGCGGCGTGAAACGCATAGCCGCGCTCGGCCATGTAGCGCTGCGCGTCTTCGGGCCTGCGGTCGATCGACAGCGCCAGCACCTCGAGCCCCTTGCCCGCATGCGCCCGGTGCAGGCGGTCGAGGTGCGGGTTCTG
>CALMSQ010000016.1:0-5293 GCA_937872345.1 uncultured Burkholderiales bacterium
GCAGTGCGCCAGCACGCGCGCGGCGGCCGCGTCGGTCAGGCTCGGGCTGCGCGAGCGCTTGTAGCGCAGCGCGCCCGTGTCGCCCAGGTTGGCGAGCACGAGTCCGCCGCGGACTCGCGGCAGGATGGCTTCGCTGGCGGCCAGCCAGGCGATCGAGCCGATCGTGGTCGGGGCGAAGACGAAGCGGTAGCCGAGGCGGCGTGGTCGTTCCGAGAGTTCACGCGCGACGGCGGCGGCGACCGCGATGCCCGACAAGTTGTCGTTGGCCAATGACGGGTGGCAGCAATGCGTGAACACCAGGATTTCGTCGGGCGAGTCGCCCGGGAGGAACGCCTCTCCGTAGCTGAGCGAACCCGGGCGCAACTCGGCGTCGATGACGACGCGGTACGGTTGCTCGGTGAGCGCGGACCGCTGTCGGTGGGGCAGGCAGAAGCCCCAGCTGTCGGAGAAGAAGCTGGTGCGGTACGGAATCCAGTCGGGATGTTCGGGCAGCGAGTGCAGGTGCGGTTGCAGCTCGGCGAGACTCATCGTCGCGTCGACGGCCCGGCTGTAGCTGACCACGTGCAGGTTCGAGTCGGCCAGGTCGACGATGCGGCGGCCGGCGGCGTCGGATACGTGCGCTGCGCGGATCGACCATTCGTTCGGGATCGTCCAGTCGAGCACCTGCGTGCCGCTGGCGACTTCGCGGATCTGCAGCGGCAGGTCGCGCGCGAGGCGGCGCAGCGTCGCTCGAAGACCCTCGCCGGCGATCGTCCGGAACAGGGGAAACAGCTCGCGCATGAGTGCGAGCATCCAGTCCGCGCGCTCACGCGGTGGCGCGTCGCTCCGATCCTGAAGGGGGATCGGACGGGGCAGGCCCGCTGCGGTGGTCATTGGTCGAGCCGGCCGGGGCCGCCACTGCCGCCACCTCGCGCGCTGTCGGGCACCGCGTCCCCGGACCACGCGCCCCGCATCGAGTCGATCGCCTCGGCGAACACGTCTCGGCTGCGCCACCGGGCCATCCTCGCGAGATGTCCGATCAGTTGCAGCCGCTGCCGCGCCGGCAGGTCGGCGTCCCTGACGGCACGCCAGTAGCCGAGCCAGTTGCGGATGCTCTGGTTGGTCATCCGGCGCGCGGACTTCGGAGCGTAGTGGCGGCGTACGGCATCCGCCCCCATCCGCGCCGTGGACGTCTCGGAGGTGTCGCGCATGAAGAGCAGCGTCTGGGGAAGTTCGAGCAGCTTGCCCTGAAGCGCGAGCGCCGAGATCATCACCAGATCGGACCCGTAGTACGGGCGAATCAGTTCCGTTCGGCGCAACGCGGCCGTGCGGATGAGTCCATTCATCGGGATGTTGCGCCTGATCGCCAGCGAGGCGACGAAGCGTTCGGCCGGTTCGCTCTGGCGCAGGTCGAGGCCGAAGGCGTAGTCGGGTCCGTCGCCCGGAACGGCCGTGAACATCCCGGCGCGAGGGCAGGCGAGCACCGCGTCGGGGTCGGCGTCGAGCGCATCGCGGCAGGCGTCGAGCAGGCCCGGCGCGCACCAGTCGTTGCTGGAGGCCCACTTGAAGTACGGCCCGCGGGCGAGTTCGAAGACGCGGTTGAAATTGGCCGAGGCGCCGAGATTCTCGGGATTGCGGTACGGCCTGATCCGGTCATCGCTCGCAGCGTAGCGCTGCACGATGTCCCAGGTGCCGTCGGACGAAGCGTTGTCACTGACGATCAGCTCGAAGTCCTCGAAGGTCTGCCCGAGCAGCGACTCGATCGCCGGCGAAATCCAGCGTTCCGAGTTGTAGCAGGGCATTCCGATGCTGATACGTGGGCCCATGTCGGCGATGTCATCCGGCTCGAGGTGGCAGGAATGCCACCTTGGTTCGATCGTAGCCGCACGCAGCGATCTCCGGAGTGATCGACGTCACCTCGGCGCAGCGCTGATCGTGTGCATTATCCACGCGTAGCAGGCCGCCCGGATGGCCGCCGATCGCCGGCGACGGGTCGGCCGGGCGAAGTCGCCGGCGCTCAATCGCGCTCGGGCTTGTCGAAGCAGACGTGCAGCCATTTCGGCCGCGGGTGCGTCCTTCGCTGCACTGCAAGATCGAGGCGGTGGGCCAGTCCCGTCAGGATTCGCGATCCGAGCGATTGTCGTGGCGCAGGGCCGACCGGCTCGCCGCAGGCGATGCACGGTTCGTCCTGACCGTAGCTGCCCCAGGGGTATCCGGCCAGCCGCATCAGCGCGTCAGACACCGGGTTGGTACGCTCGCGGGTGCGGCCGACGTGCTCGACGATCGCGGCGCGAAGCGGATGGAACAGGCGCTCGAGGTCCTCCAGCAGGAACCGGCTCACGTGACCGTAGGCGGGGTTGACCGTCCCGCAGTGTGCGCAGCGGGTGCGTGCCACCCGCAGGTCCTGCGCGAACGGGACGCCGATCACCACGTGCCGGCGCGAGACCCGCGCCAACTCGCGGCATGCGCGCGCAAGGTCGGCGGGCGGAATGTGTTCGAGGACTTCGGCCGCCAGGACCACGTCGAAGCGGCCGCCCTCGAACACCAGCGCGCGGACGTCGCCGGCAACGCAGGTGACGCCGGGCAGGTCGATGTTCGGACGCTGGAGGTCGAGCGCGACGAGCTCGCTGCGGCCCCTCGCGAGGCTGCGAGTCATGTAGCCATTGCGCGCGCCGATCTCGAGCAGGCTGCCTCCGGGGGGAATCAGCCTGAGCAGGCTGTCGATCCGCGAGCCTTCGTCGATCGCCCTGAGCGGCGCCAGCACGCTCGCTACCCCGCGCGCGACGCCGGGCGCCCGAATGCCGGAGGTCGTTTGACCGCGCGTTCGCGCGCCGCAGTCGCCTTGCGATCTGCGGCTTGTCGCTCGACGATGCGCGCCGTTGCGAGCGCCGAGATCATCAGGTAGTAGTCCATGTCCCAGTTGCCGATGTTGACGAACGCACCGCCGACGGCAAACCCGACCATGCTGACCTGGATCATCCGGGCGAGCAAGGCTTGCGCGCGGCCGTCGTCGGAATCGTCAGCCAGGCGGATGATGCGCCGGCATCGGCTCCACGTATAGGCCCAGATGAACATGAAGATTGCGAAGCCGATCCAGCCGTGCTCGCCGAGCGCCTGGAAGTAGATGCTGTGCGACGCGTGGACGTCCTCGGGGTTCGGCGCATAGCGGGCGAAGACCTCGGGGTTGTAGTACTCGAAGCCGCCGCCGGTGATCCGGTCGTTCGCAATCGCGACGGCCGTGTGCCAGACGTTGATGCGGCCCATCGCCGACGAATCTTCCTGGTAGGTGCGGATCGTCTCCATCCGCTCCCAGTAGTCCTCGGGCATGAACGACGCGAGCATCGCGCCGGCGATGATCGCGACGAGGCCGACCGAGAACTTGTGTTGGCTCTTCAGCAGCAGGAAGATCGAGATCGCGCCGATGCCGAGGAATGCGCTGCGCGAGTGCGAGCCGAAGATGGCGGTCGCGGTCATCAGTGCCGAGAACACGATCAGCGCGCGCAACCATTTCTTCTGCGTCTGCGTGAACAGCCAGTACATCAGCGGCAGCATCATCACCAGGCCGACCGCTAGGTGGTTGTTGTCCTCGATCGCGCTGTTCGGCGGCCCCCAGACGCGGAATTCGCCGCCGGTCGTGATCGTGAAGACGCCGCCCTTCAACCCATAGAAGCCGATCGAGCAGACCGCGACCCAGACCAGCTGCTTGACGCGCTTCCAGTCCGTGAGCAGCATCAGCGTCACCAGGCACATCAGGTGCACCTTGATGATCTGCTGCCAGCGGAACATCGCCGACGGGTGATCGAACGCGTAGGCCGTCGTCACGCCCATCCAGGCCAGGTAGACGAGAACGGGAAGGTATCGCCGGATGCTGTCGCCGACGATCCGCTCGCGCGTGAAGAGGATGCCGGCCAGTGTCGCCAGTGCGTACATCTGCGCCCACGGCTGGTCGTACGCGAAGCCCCAGGTGAGGCGGTGCGGATTGGCCAGCGAGATGACGGCGAAGACCAGCGCCCCGATGAACGGGCGACGCAGCGAAACCGGCAGCATGCCGGCCAGGACCAGCGTGAGAAGGATGTCACGCACCGACGGATTCCTCGACGCCGGCGGCGCGCACGGAGGATCCGCTGCCGGCGCTACCCATTCCGGTCATGAACCGCTCGAACATCAGCAGGCTCCAGATCATCGCGCTGCGATCACGCCGTCCCGACAGGTGCTCGTCGGCGATGCGCGAGAGTGCCCGCGGATCGAACACTCCGGTGCCGGCCAGCACCTCGCCCTCGAGCACCCGCTTCACCTCGCCCCGCAGCGGCCCGCGGAACCAGTCGACGAGCGGCACCGCGAACCCCATCTTGGGCCGGTACAGCACGTCGTGCGGCAACAGCGGCTCCATCGCCTTCTTCAGCACCAGCTTGCCTTCGCCGCCCGAGAGCTTCAGCGACGACGGCAGGCGCGCGGCCCATTCGACCAGTTCGTGGTCCATCAGCGGCTCGCGCACCTCCAGTGAGTGTGCCATGCTGGCGCGGTCGACCTTCGTGTTGATGTCGCCTGGAAGATACGTCTGGTAGTCCAGGTACTGGATCAGCGACAGCGGATCGTCGGTGGGCGCCCGCAGCGCGTGGGCGGAGAAGACGTCTCGTGCGCGGTAGCCGCCCAGCCGGCGCCGGAACTCCGGTGAAAACAGCACCGCCCGGTCGTCGTCCCGGACGATCGACACCGAATGACAATAGGCCTCGACTGCGCCGCGGGCCAGCGCCTGGAAGGTCGCGCGGGCGCGGAAGATCCGCGGCATCGAGTCGAACTTAGGGTACACGCGGCCCAGCGTGCCGAACAGCATCTGGCGCAGCCCGGCGGGCAGGCGATCGCGCAGCGCCTGCTCGCGCACGTGGAACTTGTAGCGCCGATAGCCGCCGAAGGTCTCGTCGCCGCCGTCGCCCGACAGCGCGACGGTGACGCGCTTGCGCGCGAGCTCGCAGACGCGGTAGGTGGGAATCGCCGAGCTGTCCGCGTACGGCTCGTCGTAGAGGCTCGCGAGCCGGTCGATCAGGCCGAAGTCGTCGCTGCGCACCGTCTCGGTGTAGTGGTCGGTGCGGTAGCGCTCGGCGACCCGCTGCGCGAACTCGGACTCGTTGAACGACGCGACGTCGAAGCCGATCGAGCAGGTCTTGACCGGCGAGTCGGACAGGCCCGCCATCGCCGCCACCACGGCACTCGAGTCGACGCCACCGGACAGGAACGCGCCGAGCGGCACTTCCGAGATCATCCGCAGCTTCACCGACTCGGTGAGCTTCTCGCGCAGCTGCGCGCAGGCGTCGTC
>CALMSQ010000017.1:0-5293 GCA_937872345.1 uncultured Burkholderiales bacterium
CGTCATTTCGCCCGGGCAGGCGTCGAGTTCGACGCGCCGCGCATCGACCTCGATCGCCTGCGCGCGCACAAGTCGGCAGTGGTGGGCAAGCTCACCGGCGGGCTCGCCGGAATGGCGAAGTCGCGCAAGGTGCGGGTGGTGCGCGGTTACGGTCATTTCCTGGACGCGCATCACGTCGAGGTCGAGCTCACCACCGGCGAGGGCCAGGACAAGACCGGCAAGAAGACGGTCGTGCGCTTCGAGCAGGCGATCGTGGCGGCCGGGTCGATGCCGGTGCGGCTGCCGTTCCTGCCCGAGGATCCGCGCATCGTCGACTCCACCGGCGCGCTCGAGCTTCCGTCGCTGCCGAAGCGGATGCTGGTGATCGGCGGCGGCATCATCGGTCTCGAGATGGCTACCGTCTACTCGACGCTCGGCGCGCGCATCGACGTGGTCGAGATGCTCGACGGGCTGATGGCGGGCGCCGATCGCGACCTGGTGAAGGTCTGGCAGCGGCACAACGAGAAGCGATTCGACCGCGTGATGCTGCGCACGAAGACGGTCCGCGCGGAGGCGGCCGCGGAAGGCATCCGCGTCTGGTTCGAGGGCGAGGGCGCGCCGTCCGAGCCGCAGGTCTACGACATGGTGCTCAGCGCGGTCGGGCGTGCGCCGAACGGCCGCAAGATCGGCGCCGAGCACGCCGGCCTCGCGGTCGACGAGCGCGGGTTCATCGCGGTCGACCGGCAGATGCGCACGAACGTCGCGCACCTGTTCGCGATCGGCGACATCGTCGGCCAGCCGATGCTGGCGCACAAGGCGGTGCACCAGGGGCACGTCGCCGCCGAGGCGGCCGCCGGCGAGAAGAGCTTCTTCGACGCGCGCGTGATCCCCTCGGTGGCCTACACCGACCCCGAGATCGCCTGGGCAGGGCTGACCGAAGACGAGGCGCGCGCTCAGGGGCTCGCGATCGGCAAGGCGGTGTTTCCGTGGTCGGCGTCGGCGCGCGCCATCGCCAACGTCCGCGACGAGGGCTTCACGAAACTGCTGTTCGACGAGGCTTCGCACCGGATCGTCGGCGGCGCGATCGTCGGCACGCACGCGGGCGACATGATCGGCGAGATCGCGCTGGCGATCGAGATGGGGGCCGACGCCACGGATGTCGGCCGCACCATCCATCCCCACCCGACACTGGGCGAGTCGATCGGCATGACCGCCGAGGTCTACGAGGGAACCTGCACCGACCTGCTGCCGCGGCGCAAGCGCTGATGCGGGGCGAGCGGACGAGCCGATTGTCGCCGCGGCGACGAACCTCCGGGCGTGCGGCGCCGGTCGCCGCGAATCCAACAGGATCGATACTCGTTTTCCACTAGTGCCCGCGCCGCGGGCCCGGTGGCGGGTTACGATCGCCGCCGGCGGCGGTTACAATCCGCCACCATTCCGCGTGCCGTCACGCGGCGCAGCGGCCCGAGCCGAGCCTGCTGCGAATCCCGATCCTTCATACCCAGAGGAGCTCATCGATGGACCGTCGTTCGATTCTGAAGAAGGGCCTGACCGCGACCGCTGCCGCGGGTGCTGCCACGCTTTCCGCCCCGGCGATCTCGCAGGGCAAGCTCGAATGGCGGATGGTCACCACGTGGCCGAAGAATTTCCCCGGTCTGGGCGTGGGCGCCGAGAACCTGGCTAACCGCATCAACACGATGTCGGGCGGCCGCCTGACGGTCAAGGTGTACTCGGCCGGCGAGCTGGTCCCCCCGCTGCAGGCGCTCGACGCCGTCATCGGCGGCACCGCCGAGATGAGCCACGGCGCGGCCTACTACTGGCAGAACAAGAACGCCGGCCTGTCGTTCTTCACCGGCGTGCCGTACGGGATGACTTCCCGCGAGCTCGCGGCGTGGGTCCGCTATCTCGGCGGCCAGCAGATCTGGGACGAGATCTACGACCAGTTCGGCGTGCAGGGCTTCCTGTCGGGCGATACCGGCACCCAGGCGGGCGGCTGGTTCCGCAAGGAGCTCAAGGGGCTGGACGACATCAAGGGCCTGCGCTTCCGCACGCCGGGCCTGGGCGGGCAGGTGTGGCAGAAGCTCGGCGCGTCGGTGACCAACCTCGCCGCCGGCCAGATCTTCCAGGCGCTGCAGACCGGCACGCTCGATGCGGCTGAATTCGTCGGCCCGTACAACGACCTCGCGCTCGGCTTCTACCAGATCGCCAAGAACTACTACTTCCCGAGCTTCATCGAGCCGGGGCTCGCCACCGAGGCGGTCGTCAACAAGTCGAAGTTCTCGGCGCTGCCGAAGGACCTGCAGGAGATCGTCCGCACCGCGTGCCAGGCCGAGTACGACCAGGTCGCGTCCGACTTCTACGCGAACGACCCGCGCGCGCTCGAAACGCTGGTGTCCAAGCACGGCGTGAAGGTGCTGCAGTTCCCCGACGCGATCCTGCAGGCCGGCGCCAAGGCCTCGGTCGAGGTGCTCGAAGGGGTGCGCGGCAGCGACAATGCTTTGGCGAAGAAGGCCGCCGAGAGCTTCGTGTCGGCGCTGAACCTGCTGCGCAAGCGCACCGAAGGCACCGACACCCCGTTCCTGCGTGCGCGCGAGAAGTATTTCCACCTGAAGTAATCGCAGTTCGCCGATCGGGCGCGGGGAGAGGGGCCGCGAAGGCCCGGCGCCTCTCCCGGTGCCGTTGCCGCGGCGCGGGTACTCCCGCGCCGCCGCCGCGTGAAGGCGCGACACGGTAGCGGCCACGGGCGACCGGTCCGGCATTCCGGCCTGTTTGCCGGACACCGACAATGCGCGCGCTAGCCATCTTCGTCACCGCGGTCGGCCGCCTGAACACCTGGATTGGCCAGTTGTTCTCCTGGCTCGCCTTCGCCTCGCTCGTCCTGTGCTTCGTCGTCGTCGTGCAGCGCTACGTGTTCGCGACGACTCACCTGTGGATGCAGGACCTGTACGTGTGGCTGAACGGCGCGATGTTCATGGCCGTCGCCGGCTACACGCTGCTGATCGACGGCCACGTGCGCGTCGACATCCTCTACCGTCCCGCGAGCCGGCGCACCAAGGCGATCTGCGACATCGTCGGCGTGCTGGTGTTCCTGCTGCCGTTCTGCGCGGTGGTCGCGATCTGGGGCCTGCCCTACGTCGAGCAGTCGTGGGCGTTGCGAGAGGCCTCGGAGAACCCGGGCGGAATGCCCGGGCTGTTCATCCTGAAGGGTTTCATCATGGTGTTCGTCGTGCTGGTCGGCCTGCAGGGGCTCGCGATGCTCGCGCGCAGCCTGCTGGTGCTCGGCGGCGGCGAGAACGAACTGCCGACGCAGTTCCGCTACCGGCCGGAGTAGGCACGCATGACGACGCAACTGATCGGCGAGATCCTCGCCTGCCTGATGTTCGTGGGCGTCATCGGGACGCTGCTGCTGGGCTTTCCGGTGGCGTTCTCGCTGGCCGGCACCTCGCTGGTGTTCGCGCTGGCGGGCTGGCTGTTCGGCGCCTTCGACCCGACCAACTTCGGCGCGCTCGCGTCGCGCTACGTCGGCTTCATGACCAACGAGGTGCTGGTCGCGGTGCCGCTGTTCATCTTCATGGGCGTGATGCTCGAGCGCTCGAAGATCGCCGAGGAGCTGCTCACGACGATGGGCAAGGTGTTCGGACGCCTGCCCGGCGGCCTGGGCCTGTCGGTGATCGTGGTCGGTGCGATGCTGGCGGCCTCGACCGGCGTGGTCGGCGCGACGGTGGTCACGATGGGGCTGATCAGCCTGCCGGCGATGCTGCGCGCCGGCTACGACCCGAAGCTCGCCACCGGCGTGATCTGCGCATCGGGCACGCTCGGGCAGATCGTGCCGCCGTCGACGATCCTGATCTTCATGGGCGACATGCTCGCCGGGATCAACGCGCAGGTGCAGATGGCCAAGGGCAACTTCGCGCCGTCGCCGGTCTCGGTGGGCGACCTCTTCATCGGGGCGGTGCTGCCCAGCGCGGTGCTGATCGGCCTGTACCTGCTCTACATGGTCGGCAAGGCGATCTTCGATCCGAAGAGCTGCCCGGCGACGCCGGCGACCGTCGAGGAGCGCAAGACGCTCGGCCGCGACGTGCTGACGGCGCTCTTTCCGCCGCTGCTGCTGATCATCGCGGTGCTGGGCTCGATCATGGCCGGCATCGCGACGCCGACCGAATCGGCGTCGGTCGGCGCGATCGGCGCGATGGTGCTCACCGCGGCGAAGCGCCGCTTCAGCTTCGCGATCCTGCGCGAGGTCACGGTCGCCACCGCGACGGTGACCTCGATGGTGTTCGTGATCCTGCTCGGCGCCGCGGTGTTCTCGATCGTGTTCCGGATGATGGGCGGCGACGCGCTGGTGCACGAGTTCCTCGGCAACCTGCCGGGCGGCGCGATGGGGGCGCTGATCGTCGTGATGGCCGTGATGTTCGTGCTCGGGTTCATCCTCGACACGTTCGAGATCATCTTCATCGTGATCCCGATCACCGCGCCGGTCCTGCTGCACATGGGCGTCGATCCGCTGTGGCTGGGCGTGATGGTCGGCGTGAACCTGCAGACGAGCTTCATGACCCCGCCGTTCGGCTTCTCGCTGTTCTACCTGCGCGGCGTCGCGCCGCCGACCGTGACGACCGGGCAGATCTATCGCGGTGTCATCCCGTTCGTCGGGCTGCAGGTGATCGCGCTGGCCGTGCTGATGGAATTCACCGAGCTGGCGACCTGGCTGCCGCGGGTGGTGTTCGGCAACTGACCTCGCCCGGCCGGCGGGCGCGGGCCCGTCGCGGGTCGCGGGATGCGGTGCGGCCGCCGAAGCGTTCAGGCTGGCGGACTGCGATCGTCCGCCGGCGGCGGGAACGGACGCTGCGGCGGCGGGCCGGGCTCGATCTCGCGCATCTCGACGTCGATCACGTCGTGGCCGCGTGGCGCTTCGGGGTTCTGCGGCGCGCGTCGCGCGGCGCGCATGCCGAAGCGGTTGGCGAGCCACAGCGCCGAGCCGATCGCGAGCGCCGCCGCCAGGGTGAGCGCCGCGAAGATCGCAGCCAGCAGCGCGCCGAACAGCAGCGCGGCCACGGTCGCGATGCGGCGCAGCAGCGTGCGCAGGAAGTCGATCATCGGCGCGAGTCCTTCACGACGGATCGGTTTGGACGGGACCGTCGTCGGGCGTGGCCGCGAGCGGGATCTGCGTGGCCAGCACCTTGTCGACCCGCTTGCCGTCCATGTCGACGACCTCGAAGCGCCAGTTCTCCCAGGTGACGGTGTCGCCGGTCTGCGGCATGCGCCCGAGCATCAGCATCAGCATGCCGCTGAGCGCCTGGTAGCGCTCGCGCTCTTC
>CALMSQ010000018.1:0-5292 GCA_937872345.1 uncultured Burkholderiales bacterium
GCAGTGCGCCAGCACGCGCGCGGCGGCCGCGTCGGTCAGGCTCGGGCTGCGCGAGCGCTTGTAGCGCAGCGCGCCCGCGTCGCCCAGGTTGGCGAGCACGAGGCCGCCGCGGATGCGCGGCAGGATGGCCTCGTTGGTGGCCAGCCAGGCGATCGAGCCGATCGTGGTCGGCGCGAAGACGAACCGGTAGCCGAGCCGGCGTGGTCGGGTCGAGAGCTCGCGCGCTGCCGCGGCCGCGACCGCGATTCCCGAGAGGTTGTCATTGGCCAGCGACGGGTGGCAGCAATGGGTGAACACCAGGATCTCTTCGGGCGAATCGCCGGGGAGGAACGCCTCTCCGTAGCTGAGCGAACCGGGGCGCAGCTCGGCGTCGATGACGACGCGGTAGCGCTGCTCGGTGAGGGCGGAGCGCTGTCGATGCGACAGGCAGAAACCCCAGTTGTCGGCGAAGAAGCTGGTGCGGTACGGAATCCAGTCGGGATGCTCGGGCAGCGAGTGCAGGTGCGGCTGCAGCTCGGCGAGACTCATCGTCTCGTCGACCGGCCGGCTGTAGCTGACCACGTGCAGGTTCGAGTCCGCGAGGTCGACGACGCGGCGGCCGGTGGAGTCGGACACGTGCGCGGCGCGGATCGACCATTCGTTCGGAATCGTCCAGTCGAGCACCTGCGTGCCGCTGGCGACCTCGCGGATCTGCAGCGGGAGGTCGCGCGCGAGGCGGCGCAGCGTCGATCGTAGCCCCTCGCCGGCGATTGTCCGGAACAGGGGAAACAGCTCGCGCATGAGTGCGAGCATCCAGTCGGTTCGCTCGCGCGGCGGCGCGTCGCTCCGATCCGGAAGGGGTGTCGGGCGGGGCAGGCCTGTCGCGGTGGTCATCGGTCGAGCCGGCCGGGGCCGCCGCTGCCGCCACCTTGCGCGCTGTCGGGTACCGCGTCCCCGGACCACGCGCCGCGCATCGAGTCGATCGCCTCGGCGAACACGTCATGGCTGCGCCACCGCGCCATTTTCGCGAGATGGCCGATCAGCCTCAACCGCTGCCGCACCGGCAGGTCGGCGTCCCGGACGGCACGCCAGTAGCCGAGCCAGTTGCGCAGGCTCTGGTTCGTCATCCGGCGCGCGGACTTCGGCGCGTAGTGGCGACGCACCGCATCCGCCCCCATCCGCGCCGTGGACGTCTCGGAGGTGTCGCGCATGAACAGCAGCGTCTGCGGCAGCTCGAGCAGCTTGCCCTGGAGTGCAAGCGCCGAGATCATCACCAGGTCCGACCCGTAGTACGGCCGGATCAGCTCGGTTCGCCGCAAGGCGGTCGAGCGGATGAGTCCATTCATCGGGATGTTGCGCCGGATGGCCAGCGAGCCGACAAAGCGCTCGGCCGGCTCGCCCTGGCGAAGGTCGAGGCCGAACGGGTAGTCTGGCCCGTCGCCGGGGACGGCCGTGAACATCCCGGCGCGAGGGCAGGCGAGCACCGCGCCGGGGTCGGCGTCGAGCGCGTTGCGGCAGGCGTCGAGCAGGCCGGGCGCGCACCAGTCGTTGCTGGAGGCCCACTTGAAGTACGGGGCGCGGGCAAGTTCGAAGACGCGGTTGAAGTTGGCCGAGGCGCCGAGGTTCTCCGGGTTGCGATACGCCCTGATCCGGTCATCGCCCGCCGCGTAGCGCTGCACGATGTCCCAGGTGCCGTCGGACGACGCGTTGTCGCTGACGATCAGCTCGAAGTCTTCGAAGCTTTGCGCGAGCAGCGACTCGATCGCCGGGGAAATCCAGCGCTCGGAGTTGTAGCAGGGCATTCCGATACTGATTCGCGGGCCCATGTCGGCGATGTCGTCCGGCTCAGTGAGGAAGGAATCTCCCTCTGCCTGAATCCTAGCCGCAGGCGGCGATCTCCGGAGTGATCGACGTCACCCCGACGCAGCACTGCTCGCGTGCATTATCCACGCGAGCAGTGCTCCCGGATCGCCATCGGTCGCATCGGGCGGGCCGGGGAGACGAAGGCGGCGACGCTCAATCGTGCTCGGGCTTGTCGAAACAGACGTGCAGCCATTTCGGCCGAGGGGGGGTCTGTCGCTGCAGTGCAAGATCGAGGCGGTGGGCCAGCCCCGTCAGGATTCGCGATCCGACCGACTGCCGCGGCGCGGGGCCGACCGGCTCGCCACAGGCGATGCAGGGTTCGTCCTGGCCGTAGCTGCCCCACGGGTACCCGGCCAGCCGCATCAACGCGTCCGACAACGGGTTGGTGCGCTCGCGGGTGCGCCCGACGTGCTCGACGTCCGCGGGGCGCAGCGGATGGAACAGGCGCTCGAGGTCTTCGAGCACGAACCGGTTCACGTGCCCATACGCGGGATTGATCGCCCCGCAGTGTGCGCAGCGGGTGCGCGCCACCCGCAGGTCCTGCGCGTAAGGCACGCCGATCACCACGTGTCGGCGCGCGACACGCACCAGCTCGCGGCATGCGCGCGCGAGGTCGGCGGGCGGGATGTGTTCGAGGACTTCGGCCGCCAGGACCACGTCGAAGCGGCCGGCTTCGAACGCCAGCGCCCGGGCGTCGCCGGCGACGCAGGTGACGCCGGGCAGGTCGATGCTCGGGCGCCTCAGGTCGAGCGCGACGAGTTCGTCGCGGCCCCTCGCGAGGCTGCGCGTCATGTAGCCGTTGCGCGCGCCGATCTCGAGCAGGCTGCCTCCGGGCGGGATCAACCTGAGCAGGCTGTCGATCCGGGAGCCTTCGTCGATCGCCCTGTGGGGCGCGAGCATGCCCTCTAGCCCGCGCGCGACGCCGGGCGCCCGAACGCTGCGGGCCGCGCGGCCGCACGTTCACGCGCCGCGAGCGCCTTGCGGTCTGCGGCCTGGCGCTCGACGATGCGCGCCGTGGCGAGCGCGGAGATCATCAGGTAGTAGTCCATGTCCCAGTTGCCGATGTTGACGAACGCGCCGCCGACCGCGAACCCGACCATGCTCACCTGGATCATCCGCGCGAGAGACGCCTGGGCGCGGCCATCGTCGGAGTCGTCGGTCAGACGAATGATGCGCCTGCATCGGCTCCACGTATAGGCCCAGATGAACATGAAGATCGCGAAGCCGATCCAGCCGTGCTCCCCGAGCGCCTGGAAGTAGATGCTGTGCGATGCGTGGACGTCCTCGGGGTTCGGCGCGTAGCGGGCGAAGACCTCGGGGCTGTAGTACTCGAATCCGCCGCCGGTGATCCGGTCGTTGGCGATCGCAACCGCCGTGTGCCAGACGTTGATGCGGCCCATCGCCGACGAATCCTGCTGATAGGTGCGGATCGTCTCCATGCGCTCCCAGTAATCCTCGGGCATGAACGACGCGAGCATCGCGCCGGCGATGATCGCGACGAGGCCGACCGAGAACTTGTGGTGGCTCTTCAGCAGCAGGAAGATCGAGATCGCGCCGATGCCCAGGAACGCGCTGCGCGAGTGCGAGCCGAAAATGGCGGTCGCCGTCATCAGTGCCGAGAACACGATCAGCGCGCGCAGCCACTTCTTCTGCGTCTGCGTGAACAGCCAGTACATCAGCGGCAGCAGCATCACCAGGCCGACCGCGAGGTGGTTGTTGTCCTCGATCGCGCTGCTCGGCGGCCCCCAGACGCGGAATTCGCCACCGGTCGTGATCGTGAAGATGCCGCCTTTCAGTCCGTAGAAGCCGATCGAGCAGACCGCGACCCAGACCAGTTGCTTGACGCGCTTCCAGTCGGTGAGCAGCATCAGCGTGACCAGGCACATCAGGTGCACCTTGATGATCTGCTGCCAGCGGAACATCGCCGACGGGTGGTCGAACGCGTAGGCGGTCGTCACGCCCATCCAGGCCAGGTAGACGAGAACGGGCAGGTATCGCCGGATGCTGTCGCCGACGATGCGCTCGCGCGTGAAGAGAATGCCGGCCAGTGTCGCCAGTGCGTACATCTGCGCCCACGGCTGGTCGTACGCGAACCCCCAGGTGAGGCGGTGCGGATTGGCCAGCGAGACCACGGCGAAGACCAGCGCGCCGATGAACGGGCGACGCAGCGACACCGGCAGCAGGCCGGCCAGGATCAGCGTGAGGAGGATGTCACGCATCGACGGATTCCTCGACGCCGGCGGAGCGCGCGGCGTATCGGCCGTCGACGCCGCCCATGCCGGTCGTGAACCGTTCGAACATCAGCAGGCTCCAGATCATCGCGCTGCGGTCGCGCTGTCCCGACAGGTGCTCGTCGGCGATGCGCGAGAGCGCCCGCGGATCGAAGATCCCCGTGGCGGCCAGTGCCTCGCCCTTCAGCACCCGTTGCACCTCGCCGCGCAGCGGCCCGCGGAACCAGTCGACGAGCGGCACCGCGAACCCCATCTTGGGCCGGTACAGCACGTCGTGCGGCAACAGCGGCTCCATCGCCTTCTTCAGCACCAGCTTGCCTTCGCCGCCCGAGAGCTTCAGCGACGACGGCAGGCGAGCGGCCCACTCGACCAGCTCGTGGTCCATCAGCGGCTCGCGCACCTCGAGCGAGTGTGCCATGCTGGCCCGGTCGACCTTGGTGTTGATGTCGCCCGGAAGATACGTCTGGTAGTCCAGGTACTGGATCAGCGATAGCGGGTCGTCGGCGGGTGCGCGCAGCGCGTGCGCAGCGAAGACGTCGCGCGCGCGGTAGCCGCCGAGCCGGCGCCGGAATTCGGGGGAGAACAGCGTCGCCCGGTCGTCGTCGCGGACGATCGACACCGAATGGCAATAGGCCTCGACGGCGTCGCGGGCCAGCGCCTGGAAGGTCGCACGGGCGCGGAACATCCGCGGCATCGAGTCGAACTTCGGGTATACCCGGCCCAGGGTGCCGAACAGCATCTGGCGCAGTCCGGCGGGCAGCCGGTCGCGCAGCGCCTGCTCGCGCACGTGGAACTTGTAGCGCCGGTAGCCGCCGAAGGTTTCGTCGCCGCCGTCGCCCGACAGCGCGACGGTGACGCGCTTGCGCGCGAGTTCGCAGACGCGGTAGGTGGGAATGGCCGAGCTGTCGGCGTACGGCTCGTCGTAGAGGCTCGCGAGCCGGTCGATCAGTCCGAAATCGTCGCTGCGCACCGTCTCGGTATAGTGGTCGGTGTTGTAACGCTCGGCGACCCGCTGCGCGAACTCGGATTCGTTGAACGAGGCGACGTCGAAGCCGATCGAGCAGGTCTTGACTGGAGAGTCGGACAGGCCTGCCATCGCCGCCACCACCGCGCTCGAATCGACGCCGCCGGACAGGAACGCACCGAGCGGCACTTCCGAGATCATCCGCAGCTTCACCGACTCGGTGAGCTTCTCGCGCAGCTGCGCGCAGGCGTCGTC
>CALMSQ010000019.1:0-3929 GCA_937872345.1 uncultured Burkholderiales bacterium
CGGAGCCCCGCCTGCTGCGCGGCGAGACGCTGGGCAACCCGGGGCGCGACGTGCTCGACATTCCGACGGTCGCCGAGATCGCGCACGCGCATCGCGTTCCGCTGTTGGTCGACTCGACCTTCACCACGCCGTACCTGATTCGCCCCGGCGAACTCGGCGCCGACCTGGTGTACCACTCGGCGACCAAGTTCCTGTGCGGGCACGGTACCGTCGTCGGCGGCCTGCTGGTCGACGTCGGCCACTTCGACTGGGACGCTTCGGGGCGCTTTCCCGAGCTCACCGAGCCGTACGCGGGCTTTCACGGCATGGTGTTCAGCGAGGAATCGACGGTCGCGCCGTTCCTGCTGCGCGCGCGCCGCGAGGGGTTGCGCGACTTCGGCGCCTGCCTGAGCCCGATGAACGCGTTCCAGATCCTGCAGGGCATCGAGACGCTGCCGCTGCGCATGGCGCGCCACGTCGCCAGCGCCGAGCGGATCGCGCACTTCCTCGCGAGCCACCCGATGGTGTCGCGGGTGTCGTATCCCGCCCTACCCGACCACCCCGACCACGCGCTCGCGCGCCGGCTGATGCCGCGCGGCTGCGGGGCCGTCTTCAGCTTCGACATGAAGGGCGACCGCGCCGCCGGGCGCCGCTTCGTCGAGGCGCTGCGCCTGTTCTCGCACCTGGCCAACGTCGGCGATGCCCGCTCGCTGGTGATCCATCCGGCCTCGACGACGCATTTCCGGATGGACGACCAGGCGCTCGCGGCCGCAGGCATCGGCGAGGGCACGCTGCGGCTGTCGGTCGGCCTGGAAGACCCCGACGACCTGATCGCCGACCTCGAGGCCGCGTTCAAGGCCGCGTTCAAGGCCGCCTCGCGCGCCCCCAGGGCCTGATCCGGCCGAGGCCAGGCCCGACCTCTCGCGAACCGAGTCTGCACCCATGCTCGTCGACGTCAACGCCACGGCTGCCTACGCCTACACCGGCGGCCGCCCCTTCGACCCGTCGCGGCCGGTCGTCGTGTTCATCCACGGCGCCGAGCACGACCACAGCGTATGGGTGCTTCAGTCGCGCTACCTCGCGCACCACGGCTTCGCGGTGCTCGCGCTCGACCTGCCCGGACACGGGCGCAGCGCCGGAGCCCCGATCGACTCGGTCGAGGCCATCGCCGACTGGGTGCTCGCGTTGCTCGACGCGGCGGGTGTCTCGCGCGCGACGCTCGTCGGCCACAGCATGGGGTCGCTGGTCGCGCTCGAGGCGGCTGCGCGCGCGCCGCAGCGCATCGAGCGCGTCGCCCTGGTTGCCGTCGCGTTCCCGATGAAGGTCTCCGACGCGCTGCTCGAGGCCGCGCGCGACGACGAGCCCCGAGCGCTCGACATGATCAACTTCTGGTCGCACTCGACGATCAATGCGCGCCCCGGGGCCCCCGGCCCGGGTTTCTCGATCTTCGTGCAGAACCGCAGGCTGATGGAGCGGCAGCGCCCGGGCGTGCTGCTCACCGACTTTACCGCGTGCAATGCCTATCGCGGCGGACTCGACGCCGCCGACGCGCTCGCGTGCCCGATGCTGTTCGTGCTCGCCCAGCGCGACGTGATGACTGCGCCGCGCCAGGCGCGCGAACTGGTCGAGCGCTGTCGCGCGCGCGCCGCCGCCGCCGGCCTGCCGGCGCCGGGCGTGGTCGAGATCGCCGACTGCGGCCACGCGATCATGAGCGAGCGCCCCGACCTCCTTCTCGAGGGGTTGCGCGACTTTCTCGCTGCGCCGCTCGCGGCTGCGAGGCCCGCCGCCCAGGGCTGATTCAGGCCCCCTCGCGACCGACCAGCGGCTCGTCGAGGAATGGGGCCGGGAACGGCTCCGCGTCAGCCGGCGCCTGCCCGCCCGGCTGCCAGATCTCGTCGAACAGCGCGCGCGCCGTCATCGTGCGCGGATCGTCGGCCCAGGCCCAGCGCTCCGACCAGATCGACTCGGCGTCGGGGCGCGCAGCGGACCAGCGCCGGGCCCATCGCAGCGCAAGCCGCGAGCGGCGCGTCGCTGGCGTCTCGCGTGCCGTGCCCGGCTCGCCGATCGAGACGAAGCGGGTGACGTAGCCGAGCCGCGCCAGCAGCAGCGCCGCCTGGCTTGCGCGCTGCGGATCGTGATCGAGCATGGGCGCCAGGCGCTGCACCGGCAACGCGCCGTGGCGGTCGCCGCCGAGCGTGCTGCGCATCACGCGCAGCGCGCCGTGCACGTCGTGAAAGCGCTCGGCCGGCGTGCGCGACAAGTGCGGCTCGCCCGGCTGTCCCCAGAATCGAAGGTTCGCGGCCAGCAGCGCGCCGGCGAGCAAGGCCATCCATCCGAGCGACAACCACAGCAGGAACACCGGGAGCGCCGAGAAGGTGCCGTAGACGACCGTGTAGGTCGGCAGGCGCGCCACGTACCAGCCGAGCAGGCTGCGCAGCAGGTCGAAGATAATCGCCGCGAGCAGCGCGCCGACCAGCGCCTCGCGCCAGCGCACCGTGGCGCTGGGCAGCAGGCGATAGAGCAGCATCAAGCCGCCGACCGTGGTGATCCAGGGCAGGACCACGAACCAGACGCTGCGCAGCTCGCGCAGGTCGGTGCCGCGCAACCAGGCCGTCGCGACCATGCCGTGCACCGCGAGGTAGGCGCCCAGCAACAGCGGCCCGAGCGTGAGCAGCATCCAGTACAGCGTGAGCCGGTTCGCCAGCGGTCGGGGCCGGTCGGCGCCCCAGATCCGGTTGAGCGTGCGCTCGATGGTGACCAGCGCGACGAAGGCGGTCAGCAGGAACGCTACCGTGCCGATCAGCGACAGCTCGTTGGCCTTCGCCGCGAACTGGTTCAGGTGGCCGATCACCGTGTCGCTGATCGCCGCCGGGAACAGGTTGGACAGCAAAAACTTCTGCAGCGCCTCGCGCAGGCGACCGAAGGCCGGCGACGCCGTGGTCACCGCGAAGACGATCGAGAACATCGGCACGATCGCCAGAAGCGACAGGAAGGCGAGGCTGCCGGCGGCCTGCGGCAGTTGCAGCTGGCGAGCCTGGCGACCCATCGCGCGGGCGAGCGCAAGCAGGGACTGCACGAACGACCGGGTCGGGGGCCGCGCTGCGGCGACGTCGTCTGCGAGAGGATCCGGAATCGTCATCGAGCGTATCTATAATCGGCAACCATGTTGCTCGCCGCGCTTCGCCGCCTCGTGGTGACCTCGTTCATCGCCCTGATCGCGCTCGGCCTGGCCTGGGAGTTCTGGCTGGCCCCGCTGCGCCCGGGTGGCTCGGCATTGTCGCTGAAGGTGCTGCCCCTCGTGTTCGCGCTGCCGCCGCTGCTGCGCGGCCACGTGCGGACCTACCAGTGGTGGTCGATGCTGGTGCTCGCGTACCTCGCCGAGGGACTGGTGAGGGCAACCTCCGATCGAGGCCCGAGCGTGCCGCTGGCGATCGTCGAAGTCGGCCTTGCCACGGTCGCGTTCACTGGAATTCTTCTGTACGTGCGCGAGGTGCGCCGCTCGGCACGCGCATCGCCTGAAGCGCCCGCTCCAGGATCCGTGGCCCCGCAGACTCCAGCAGCGAAGGATCGCTGAGCGCGCGGCGCCAGTTTCGCGCCCCCGGCAACCCGTTGAACAGGCCGATCATCGGCCGGACCACGGCGCGCGCGGGTACGCCGGCCGCGACCTCGCGCGACAGGTACGGTCGCATCGCGTCGACCACCTCCTCGCGCGTCGCGCACGGCGCCGGATGCCCGAAATAGCGTCCGTCCACTTCGGCCAGCATCCACGGGTTGTCGCAGGCCTCGCGGCCGATCATCACGCCGTCGACCTGCGACAGTTGCGCGATCGCCGTCGCGTGGTCACGCAGCCCGCCGTTGAGCACGATCGTCAGGCTCGGGAAATCGCGCTTGAGCCGGGCGACCGTCTCGTAGCGCAGCGGCGGCACGGTGCGGTTCTCGCGCGGGCTCAG
>CALMSQ010000020.1:0-3935 GCA_937872345.1 uncultured Burkholderiales bacterium
TGCCTGACGGTGTTCTTCGTCGGCAGCCTGATCCGCTTCGACCGCGACCAGTACACCTGGAAGAGCGACTCGTCGCAGCTGCTGCGCGCCGGGCAGCTGCGCTGGGGCAGCAACCTGTTCCACATCGGCGTGCTGTTCCTGTTCTTCGGGCACTTCGTCGGCATGCTGACGCCGCACTTCGTCTACGAGCCGCTCATCGGCGCCGGCGCCAAGCAGCTGCTGGCGATGGTCTCGGGTGGCATCGCAGGCGTGCTGGGCCTGGCGGGCCTCACGCTGCTGCTGTACCGGCGGATGAGCGACCCGCGGATCCGCGCGATCTCGAAGCCGAGCGACATCATGCTGCTGTGGCTGTTCTGGGCGCAGCTCGCGCTCGGGCTGGCGACGATCCCGCTGTCCGGCCAGCACCTCGACGGCAGCATGATGCTGGTGCTGGCCGAGTGGGCGCAGCGCATCGTGACGTTCCGGGCGGGCGCCGCCGAGCTGATGGTCGACGTCAACCGCGTGTTCAAGCTGCACATGGTGCTGGGAATGACGGTGTTCCTCGTGTTCCCGTTCACGCGGCTGGTGCACGTGTGGAGCGGATTCGCTTCGCTGGCCTACCTGTTCCGCCCGTACCAGGTGGTGCGCAGCCGGCGCCTGAACCTGCCGGCGGGCCACAACGAGCCGGCAGCGCGCCGCATGGGCGGCGCCTGACGCCGGCCGGGCGCGGACACGGACCACACGACGACTGACAGGAGAGGACGCGATGACGATCGTCGAAGCACGCAGGCAGGCGGGCAGCACCCTGGACAGCGCCGGGGCCGACGGAGTGGCCCGCGTCGGCGGCATCGCGCTGCACGCAGCGGGCGCGCGGCCCGAAGCCGCGGAGCTGCGCCAGCGTGCGTGCACCGAGCTGCTGCGGCAGGCGGCCCAGCGCGCCGGCCTGCTCGCGGCCGACGATGCCGCGAGCGAAGACGGCGTCGTCAGCGAAGCCGCGGCGGCCGCGATCGAGGCGCTGCTCGAGCGCGAGTTGCGCGTGCCCGAGCCCTGCGAGGAGGACTGCCGCAGGCACCACGCGGCCAACCCCGCTCGCTATGCGGACGGCGAGCGGGTGCTCGCGCGCCACATCCTGTTCGCCGTGACGCCGGGCGTCGACGTGAACGCGCTGCTGCCGCGCGCCGAGCAGATGCTGCTGAAGCTGCGCTGCGGCGACGACACGCGCGATGCCGGCGAACCGGGCGACGCGGGCGGCTGCGGCGGGAGCGCCCCCGAAGGCGACGCGTTCGCCGCGGCGGCGCGCGAGTGGTCGAACTGCCCGAGCGGGGCCGAAGGCGGCGCGCTCGGCTGGTTGCGCAGCACCGACTGCGTGCCCGAATTTGCGCGCGAGCTGTTCGTGCAACCGGTCGTCGGCGTGCTGCCGCGGCTCGTGCGAAGCCGGTTCGGCCTGCACGTGGTCGAGGTGCTCGCGCGCGAGCCCGGTGTCGCGCGGCCGTTCGAGGCGGTGCGCGGCGCGGTCGCTCTCGCGTTGCGCCAGCAGGCCTGGACGACCGCGTTGCGCCAGTACCTGCGGCTGCTGGCCGCACAGGCGAACATCGAGGGCGTCGACCTCGACGCCGCCGATACGCCGCTGGTGCAGTAGCGCCGGGCTACATCGGGATCGGCACGACCGCGGTCGCCTCGATCTCGAGCTTCGCGCGCGCCTCCATCAGCGCGACGACCTGTACCGCGGTCATCGCCGGATAGTGGACGGTGCCCTCGGCATCGGTCATGAACTCGCGGTAGGCGGCGCCGAGCGGCTTGCCGGCGCCGAGGTACTCGGCGCGGTCGGTCACGTACCAGGTCATCCGCACGATGTGCTCGGGGCCGCCGCCGGCCTCGGCGAGCACCGCGCGCACGTTTGCGAGCGCTTGCCGCGCCTGGCCCACGAAGTCGTCGGTCTCGAACTCGCAGCGCTCGTTCCACCCGATCTGGCCGGCGATCGACACCACGGTGCCTCGCGCGGCGATGCCGTTGGCGTAGCCGCGCGGCGCGGCCCAGCCCCGGGGCTGCAGGATCGTCTTGTGCATCGTCTTGCTCCGTTTCAGAGATCGGTGCGCACCTTCCAGAGCTCGGGGAACAGCACCACGTCGAGCATCTTGCGCAGGTAGGCGACGCCGGCGGTGCCGCCGGTGCCGGGCTTGAAGCCGATGATCCGCTCCACGGTGGTCACGTGCCGGAAGCGCCACTGGCGGAAGGCGTCTTCGAGGTCGATCAGCTCCTCGGCCAGTTCGTAGAGCCCCCAGTGGCGCTCGGGGTCGCGGTAGATCGCGAGCCAGGCCGCTTCGACCGGGTCCGAGAACGCCCGCGGCTCGGCCCAGTCGCGCTCGACGTCGACCGCTGCGACCGGGAACCCGCGGCGGGCGAGCAGCCGGATGGCCTCGTCGTAGAGCGAGGGCTCGGCGAGCGCCCGTGCAACCTGCGCGTGCAGGTCGGGTCGGTGCGCGTGCGCCTTCAGCATCACCGGGTTCTTGTTGCCCAGCATGAACTCGATCTGGCGGTACTGGTACGACTGGAAGCCCGACGACGACCCGAGGTGCGGGCGCATCGCGCTGTATTCCGACGGGGTCAGCGTCGCGAGGACGTCCCACGCGTGGACGAGCTGCTCCATGATCCTGGAGACCCGCGCGAGCATCTTGAACGCCGGCGGCAGGTCGTCGCCGGCCAGCCGTGCGCGGGCCGCCCGGAGTTCGTGCAGCGCGAGCTTCATCCACAGCTCGCTGGTCTGGTGCTGCACGATGAACAGCATCTCGTTGTGGTCGCCCGAGCGTGGTCGCTGCGCGTCGAGCACCGCGTCGAGGCACAGGTAGTCGCCGTAGGTCATCGTGTCCCGGTAGTCGAGCCGGGCCCCTTCGAAACGCTCGTCGCTCATGGACGCTCCGTGGATGGGCGATGGGTCGCTCGCCAGGCCGCTCAGGTGACCGCGGCGCGGGCCAGGTACTCGCTGCTTCGCCAGTCGCCCGACTCGAGTACCGCCGACAATCGCTCGGCGGCGTCCCAGGCGTCGACGTGACGCAGGTACATCGGCGCGAAGCCGAAACGCAGGATGTCGGGGGCGCGGAAGTCGCCGATCACGCCGCGCGCGACCAGCGCCTGCACCACCGCGTAGGCCTGCTGCCCGTCTGGCAACGTGAAGCTCACCTGGCTTCCACGCCGGTCGCCGTCCATCGGCGTCACGCAGCGCAGGCCGTGCTGCGCGCACAGCGCCTGCGCGCGCGCGGCGAACAGCGCGGTGAGATGGCGCGACTTGCGCCACAGCGCCTCGAGCCCGCCGTACGCGTCGGCGGCGAGCAGCGTGTCGAGTCCGGCGTCGAGCGCCACCATCGACAGCACCGGCGGCGTGCCGCACAGGTAGCGCGCCACGCCATCGGCCGGCCGGTAGCCGGTCTCGAAGGCGAACGGCGCGGCGTGGCCCATCCAGCCCGACAGCGGCTGCGAGAACGCCGCCTGGTGCCGCTGAGCGACGAACAGGAACGCCGGTGCGCCGGGCCCGCCGTTCAGGTACTTGTAGCCGCAGCCGACTGCGAAGTCGGCCCGCGCGGCGTTCAGGTCGACCGGGAACGCGCCGGCCGAGTGGGCGAGGTCCCAGAGCATCAGTGCGCCGGCGCGGTGCGCGGCAGCGGTGACCTCGTTCATGTCGAGCCGCGAGCCGGTGCGATAGTCGACCTGCGTGAGCATGACCACCGCCACCGATTCGTCGATCGCCGCCGGCAGCTGGTCGCGCTCGACCAGGCGCAGCGTGTGTCCCCTGCCGAGCTGGTCGGCGAGGCCCTGCGCGATGTACAGGTCGGTCGGGAAGTTGCCACGCTCGGAGACGATGACGCTGCGCCCGTCGCGCATCTTCAGCGCCGCGGACAACACCTTGAACAGGTTGACCGAGGTGGCGTCGGCAGCGAGCACCTCGTCGGCGTGCGCGCCGA
>CALMSQ010000021.1:0-2908 GCA_937872345.1 uncultured Burkholderiales bacterium
GCTATACTCGGCCGAACCTTTCCCGGAGCGAGCATGCCCAAAGCGATCCGCATCCAGCAGACCGGCGGCCCCGAAGTCATGCAGTACGTCGACGTCGAGGTCGGTCCGCCCGGCCCCGGCGAGGCGCAGGTGCGCCACCACGCGATCGGCCTGAACTACATCGACGTCTATTTCCGCACCGGCCTGTATCCGCAGCCGCTTCCCGGCGGCATCGGCCTGGAGGGGGCGGGCGTGGTCACCGCCGTGGGCGAAGGCGTCACGCACGTGAAGCCCGGCGATCGCGTCGCGTACAGCGACCGCCCGCCCGGCTCGTACGCCGAGTTGCGCAACATGCCGGCCAGGCCGCTGGTGAGGCTGCCCCGGGGAATCGACTTCGAGACCGCCGCGGCGATGATGCTCAAGGGCATGACGGTGCAGTACCTGTTCCGGCGCACCTACAAGCTGCACAAAGGGCAGACGATCCTGTTCCACGCGGCGGCCGGCGGCGTCGGGCTGATCGCGATGCAGTGGGCGAAGGCGCTCGGCGTCACGGTGATCGGCACCGTCGGCTCCGAAGAAAAGGCCGCGCTCGCGCGCCGCTTCGGCTGCGACCACACGATCCTCTACAAGCGGGAGAACATCGTCGAGCGCGTGCGCGAGATCACCGGCGGCGCGATGGTCCCGGTGGTCTACGACTCGGTCGGCAAGGACACCTTCCAGGCTTCGATCGACTGCCTGCAGCCATTCGGGCTGATGGTCAGCTTCGGCAACGCGTCGGGGCCGGTGCCGCCGATGGCGCTCACCGCACTGAAGGGCTCGCTCTACGTCACCCGCCCGTCGCTGATGGCGCACACCGCCAATCGCGCCAATCTCGAGGAGATGGCGGCGGACCTGTTCAGGATGGTCGGCTCGGGCAAGGTGAAGATCGAGATCGACCAGCGCTATCGACTGGCCGACGCGGTGCAGGCGCACCGCGACCTCGAGTCGCGCAAGACGACCGGCTCGTCGCTGATCCTGCCGTAAGCGGGCGATGACGGCGGCGCGCGCGGGGGCCGCGGGCCACCCTCCGGTGGATGCCGCACGACGTTTCGGCGGCGTGGCGCGCCTGTACGGCGACGACGCGCTCGCGGTGCTGGCGCGCACGCACGCCTGCGTGATCGGCGTGGGCGGCGTCGGCTCGTGGACCGCCGAGGCCTTGGCGCGCTCGGGCGTCGGGCGCCTGACGCTGATCGACCTCGATCACGTCTCCGAGTCCAACGTGAACCGGCAGGTGCACGCGCTCGGATCGACGCTGGGCGCCGCGAAGGTCGAGGTCATGCGCCGGCGCATCGCCGACATCTCGCCCGCCTGCGAGGTGCGAGTCGTCGACGACTTCGTGACCGCCGAGAACGTCGAGGAACTCGTGCCGGCCGACGCGCTGGTCGTCGACGCGATCGATGCGCCACGGGCCAAGGCCGCGCTCGTCGCCTGCCTGCGCCGGCGCCGCCAGCCGATCGTCGTCTGCGGCGGCGCCGGCGGGCGCACCGACCCGTTGCGGCTGCGCCGCGACGACCTGTCGCGCACCCGCGGCGATGCGCTGCTGGCGGCGGTGCGCGCGCGGCTGCGGCGCGACCATGGCTTTCCGCGCGACGCGGGCAAGCGTTTCCGCATCGAGGCGATCTACTCCGACGAGCACCTCGGCCGGGCGGCACGCGAGGCGGCCTGCGAGGAGGGGGCGCGTGGCGGAGCGCCGCTGAACTGCGCCGGCTACGGGTCGCTGGTCACGGTGACCGCCGCGATGGGACTGGCCGCCGCGTCGTGGGCGATCGACCGGGCGCTGGCCGGCGAGCGGGCGCATCGCGACGGCGATCGCGGTGTAGCGGGGGCCGCGGGCGTAAAGAGGTAGCATCTGCGCTGCGCATAGCCACCCGCATCGCCCCGCATGAGCCGTTCCGGCACGGTTGCCGTCTACTTCGTCGCGTCGCCCCTCCAGTACCTCGCGGCCCGGCGCATCGCCGGGAACTTCGAGGCGGGTTCGCGCCAGGTGCTCGTCTGGTACAAGCCGGGGCTCGACGCGGTGGTCGACCCGCACGAATGGGACGCCTGCAGCTACATGGCATGGCCTCGGCTCGAGCCGCTGCCGGGGCCGTTCGGCCGCCATCGCCGCCTGCGCGCCAACATCGGGCTGGTTGCCGGGCTCGTCGGGCCGAGCGATCGACTGGTCCTGCACAGCGCCGTCTACGACACCGAGGCGATCAACTATTTCCTGCGCGCGCTGCCGGCTGCCTGCGGGGCGCGCGAGATGCACGCGCGCATCCTGCCCGACGGCGTGATCAGCATTCGCCGCTATCCGCTGTCGCCGCTCAAGCGCGCGCTGCAGTGCGCACGCAAGCTGCGCCGCCTGTTCGCTCCCGAGCTCGACTACCAGTGCTTCGGCGGCGACCGGATCGGTTCGGATGCGCCGTTCTGCGATCGCATCTACGTGCTGCCGGGGCTGCCGAACGAATATCCGTCGCAGAAGGTGCGGGTGCTGCCGCCGCTGGTCGACGCACGGGTGCGTGACGAACCGGCCCCGGGCGCGCGCCGCGCACTGGTGATCGGGCAGCCGCTGACCCCGTTTCGGCTGATGTCGGCCGCGGACCTGGCCGAGACCACCGAACGGATGCGCCGCTGGCTGGCGGGCGAGGGCATCGCGAGCATCGACTACAAGGCGCATCCGAAGGACGATGCCCGCGAGCTCGGCCATCCCGACTACCTGGTGATCGAGCCGGCGGGTGCGCTCGAATCGCACATGGCGCAGACGCCCTACGACGTCGTGATCGGCGTGCGCTCCTCGTCGCTGCTGCTTGCGCGGCAGATCTACCCGCCGCGGGTGCGCGTGGTCGCGTTCGGCTGGGAGCGCGTGAGGTTCAAGTCGGAGCAGGAGCGCGAAGACATGCGGCGGGCGTTC
>CALMSQ010000022.1:0-2245 GCA_937872345.1 uncultured Burkholderiales bacterium
TGCACTGGCTGCTCGCGCGGATGGGCCCGCTCGCAATGGCGCGCGCAGGCGGCCTGCTCGCCGGCCTGTCGTGGGTGTTGTTCGCGCTGGCGCCGGGATGGGTCTGGACGCTGCCGCTGTGCCTGGGATCGGGGATGGGCTTCTACATGATCCACAACACGCTGCAGACGCAGGCCACGCAGATGTCACCCGGGCAGCGCGGCACGGCGGTCTCGCTGTTCGCGTTTGCGCTGTTCTCCGGGCAATCGGCGGGGACGGGCATCGCGTCGCTCTTCGTCGACGCGCTGTCGACCGGTGCGGTGCTGGCCGCTTGCGGCATCGGCCTGGTGCTGCTCGGATTCGTCGTCGCGAAGATCGAGCTCGTCGCGGATCCGGCGGCGCGGCCGGCGCGGTGAGATCACGGGCGGCCGGCTGGCTTGCGGGGTCGCGCGGATCAGATAATAATGCGTCTCAATTACATATTGGGGGCGCAGGATGAACTTCAAGCGAATCGTCGCCGTCCGCTGCGTCGCGGCGCTGCTGTTCGGAGTGGCTGGTGTCTGCGCGCACGCGGCGCCCGACGAGATTCAGGTCTACACCGAGGAGCTTGACGCGCCGGGCGAATCCGGCGTGGAACTGCACCTGAACCACGTGCCGTCCGGGCGCACGAAGCCGACGTATCCGGGCGAGTCGCAGTCGGCGCACCGGCTTCAGGTCACGCCGGAGTTCTCGTACGGCCTGACGCGGACCCTCGAAGCGGGGCTCTACCTTCCGGTGGCCGTCGGCCCCGACACCGGGCTCGTCGACAACGGCATCCGCTTCCGGCTGAAATTCATTGCGCCGCGCCCGCCGACACAGGAATTCTTCTGGGGGCTGAACGGTGAACTGGGCTGGTATGCGCGCCGCACGAGCGAGAGTCGCCGGGCGATGGAGTTCCGCCCGATCATCGGCTGGCGCGAACAGGGCTGGCTCGTCAGCTTCAACCCGATCCTCGACGTCGAACTGTCGGGCGGGCAGAGCCACAAACCGTCCTTCGACCCCGCGCTGAAGATTGCGCGGGCGATCCGCGGCGACACGATGCTCGGCGTCGAGTACTACTCGGAGTTCGGGCCGCTCGGCGACTTCCATCCGGCGCGCGAGCGGCCGACCTACGTCTACGCGGTCATCGACACCGCGATCGCTGCGGGCGTCGACCTGAATTTCGGGATCGGGCGCGGATCGAGGGGAGCAGAGGATCGCTGGGTCCTGAAGGCGATCGTGTCGATGGCCTTCGAGTAAGCGCAAGCCGGGTTACGATCCGCGCGAGGGTCGGGAGCGCGGCGCGAAATGGGAACCCCACGATGCAGAACGACGAGATCCGCGACGCCGTGCGCTCGGTGATCGGATCGGTCGCGCCCGGCGCCGACCTGGCGGCGCTGCGCCCCGATCGGCCGCTGCGCGAGCAGATCGACCTCGACTCGATGGACTGGCTCAACGTGCTGGCCGCGCTGCAGGAGCGACTGGCGATCGCGATCCCCGAGCACGACTACGGGCGCCTCGACACGCTGGATGCGATCGTCGGCTACGCGGCCGATCGCCTGGCCAATCCCACCGCCGATTCGGCGCGCGTCGCCGCGGCGCCCGATGAGCCGCCGCCCGGAGTCGAGCATCGGATCGACGGCGTGCGCGTCACGCTGCGCCCGATCCGCCCCGACGATGTGGCGCGCGAACGCGATTTCATCCGCGCGCTCTCCGACGAAGCCCGCTACCAGCGGTTCATGGCCACCGTCGGCGAGATGCCGGCCTCGCAATTGCGCACGCTGACGAACGTCGACCAGCGCCGCGACCTGGCCCTGGCGGCGACGATCGATCGCGAGGGGCGCGAGGCCTTCGTCGGCGTCGCGCGCTTCGGCGTCGACACGAGCGGCGCCGGCTGCGAGTTCGCGGTCGCGGTCGCCGACGACTGGCACGGCACGGGCCTCGCAGGCATCCTGATGCAGGCGCTGATCGACGTCGCGCGGCGCCGCGGCCTGCATACGATGGAGGGCTTCGTGCTGGCGACGAACAGCCGGATGCTCAAGCTCGCGCGGCAGCTCGGGTTCAGGCAGCTGCCCGATGCCGAGAGCCACGAGACGGTACGCGTCGTGCGCTCGCTGCAGGACCAGCCTCTGTAACGTCGTCTTCGTCCCGACAACGAGCGAACCGAAAGGACCCCGATGATCACCGTCCACCACCTGAACAACTCGCGCTCGCAGCGCGTGCTGTGGCTGCTCGAGGAACTCGGCCT
>CALMSQ010000023.1:0-1168 GCA_937872345.1 uncultured Burkholderiales bacterium
GACGCGGCGCCGCCGGCACTGGCGCCCGCGCTGACGGCGTTCGCCGACGCGCTGGCGGGCGGCGACTGGACGAAGGAGGCGATCGCCGCGGCGCTGAAGGCGACGCTGGCCGAGCACGGGCTGAAGATGCCGCAGCTCGCGATTCCCGTGCGGCTGAAGGTGTTCGGCACGACGCAGACGCCGTCGGTCGATGCAGTCCTGGCGGCGATGCCGCGGGAGACGGTGCTGGCGCGCTTGCGCGCGTAAGCGGGGGGTTCAGGGGCATCGCGCCCGAAAGGTCATCGACCTTTCGTTCGATTGACGGCACTGCCACTTTCTGGTGACATATGCATCTGTATATGCCAATCGGAGTCAGGGGGGTGACGCATGCAACGTGAACGCACTGCCAGGCTCTTCATGAACAACCGCAGCCAGGCGGTCCGGCTGCCCAAGGAGTTCGAGTTCTCGGTCAGCGAGGTCTACGTGCATCGTGAAGGCGAAAGCATCGTTCTCTCGCCGCGGCCCAGCAGCTGGCACGCCTACCTTGCCGAGGGACCGGTGGCTCCGGACGACTTCATGGAAGGCGTCGAGGATCTGCCGCTGCAGGAACGCGCGCTCTGAAGTTGCGCGGGCCGAACGTGTACCTGCTCGACACCGATACCTGTTCGTACGTGATGAAGCGTTCCAACGCGGCGCTGCTGGATCGGCTCTGCGAAGTGCCGATCGAGGAGCAGGCGATCTCGGTCATCAGCGTCGCCGAATTGAAGTTCGGCGTGCGCCTCTCGTCGCGCCCTGGTCAGGCGGCGGTGGCCTTCGAGGCATTCGTGCGCCATCTCGTCGTTCTCGACTGGGGTGGCGATGCGGCAGATCACTACGCGGATATTCGGGCCGATCTTCGGCGTCGCGGTGAAATGATCGGGGCCAACGACTTGCTGATCGCGGCACACGCGCGCGCGCTGGACGCCACGCTCGTGACGAACAACGTGCGCGAGTTTCGACGCGTGAGGAAGCTGAAGCTGGAGAACTGGGTCCGCTAGAATCACCGTTTCAGCATGAGGGCCTCCCCGATGTCCGGCAGCACGATCGGTCGCCTGTTCACCGTCACCACGTTCGGCGAATCCCACGGGCCCGCGATCGGCTGCGTGGTCGACGGCTGCCCGCCCGGCATGGCGCTGTCCGAGGCCGACAT
>CALMSQ010000024.1:0-2111 GCA_937872345.1 uncultured Burkholderiales bacterium
CGGCATCCGATGCACCTGGCGTCGTCGTCGGGCCTGTCGTTGCGCGCCGCGCGGCTGCCGGCGCCGCTTCACCTGGGATGGGGTCTGCTGCGCGCCCGGGGACTGGCGTGGCGCGAGCGCGCCGCGCTGCTCCGCCTGATGGGCGGCCTGCGCGGTGCGGGCTGGACGACGCTCGAAGCCGAGACGGTCGAAGCAATGCTCGCACGCTACCGGCAGCCGGCGCGACTCGTCGAGCGGCTGTGGGCGCCACTGTGCCTGGGCGCCCTGAACACGCTGCCGACGCACGCCTGCGCCCGCACCTTCGCCGCCGTGCTGCGCGACACGCTGGGCGCCGAGGCCGACGCCTGCGATTTCATCGCACCCGACGCGCCGCTGGGCGCGCTGCTTCCGGAACCTGCGCTGGACAGGCTGAGTCGCCTCGGCGCCGCGGTTCGCCTGCGCACCACGGTTCGCGAACTGCGGGCGTCGCCGTCGGGATGGCGCGTCGGCGGCGACGACGAAGCCCATGGCGCGCTGCTGCTCGCGCTGCCGCCCTGGTCCGCGGCGAGGCTCCTCGCGCCGCTCGGCCTGGACGTCGCACCGCTGCGGGCCTTCGAGCCCGAGCCGATCGCCACGGCCTGGGCGCTGTGGCCCGCCGGCGGCGCCCCCCGCTTGCCGCGGTGGCTGATGCTGGACGAAGAGCCGGCGCGGCGGCACTTCGGGCAGTGGTCGTTCGATCGCGGGGTCATCGGCTCGGCGCGCGTGGCCGGTGTCGTCGTCAGCGCTGCGAGCCGCATCGCCGACGAGGCGTCCGAAGCGGTCGCCGAGGGCATTGCGGATCAGCTGCAGCAGGCGTTCGGCGGACCGCGCGCCGCCGCGGTCCGCGTCGTCACCGAGCGGCGGGCGACCTTCCGCTGCACGCCAGCACGACCGCGACTGACCTGCGACCACTACGCGGGCCGCGCGCCGGGCCTGTGGCTGGCCGGCGACTGGCTCTGGCCCGACTACCCGGCGACGCTGGAAGCGGCGGTGCGCAGCGGCGAGCAAGCCGCATGCGCCATCGTCGCCAGCCTCGGCAGACGCGACGGCGCGCGGCCGGCGATCGGGCCCCGGGCTCAGGGCCAGGCTGCTTCGAGTGCCTGATCGATCCGCTGCACCGCCACGACGTCGAGCCCCTCCGTCGCGCGCTTCGGGGCGTTCGCGGTCGGGATCAGCACCCGCGAGAACCCGAGCTTGACCGCTTCGCGCAACCGCTCCTGGCCGCGCGGCGCGGGCCGGATCTCGCCGGCGAGCCCCACCTCGCCGAACACCGCGAACCCCCGAGGCAGCGGCCGGTTCTTCAGCGACGAGACGATCGCCAGCAGCACCGCCAGGTCGGCAGCCGGCTCGCCGATGCGCACGCCGCCCACCGCGTTGATGAACACGTCCTGGTCGTAGCAGGCGATGCCCGCGTGGCGGTGCAGCACCGCGAGCAACATCGCCAGCCGGTTGTGCTCGAGGCCGACCGACAGGCGCCGGGGATTGGGCACGTGCGCAGTGTCGACCAGCGCCTGGATCTCGACCAGCAGCGGCCGCGACCCCTCCTGCGTGACCAGCACGCACGAACCCGGCACCCGCTCGGCGTGCTGCGACAGGAACAGCGCCGACGGGTTGGCCACGCCGCGCAACCCGCGATCGGTCATCGCGAAGACGCCGAGTTCGTTGACCGCGCCGAAGCGGTTCTTGAACGCGCGCACCAGCCGGTACGACGAGTGCGTGTCACCCTCGAAGTAGAGCACCGTGTCGACCATGTGCTCGAGCACGCGCGGGCCCGCGAGCGTGCCCTCCTTCGTCACGTGGCCGATCATCACCATCGCCACGCCGAGCTGCTTGGACAGTCGCGTGAGCTGCGCCGCGCACTCGCGCACCTGCGCGACCGAGCCGGGCGCCGACTGCATCTGCGCGGAGTACAGCGTCTGGATCGAATCGATGACGACCACCGACGGACGACGCTGCTGCACCGCGGTGCAGATCCGCTCGAGCTCGATCTCGGCCAGCAGCGGCAGCCGCGCAGCGCCTGCGCCGAGTCGCCGCGCGCGCAGCGCCACCTGCGACGCCGACTCCTCGCCGGTGACGTAGAGCACCTCGAGCGT
>CALMSQ010000025.1:0-3444 GCA_937872345.1 uncultured Burkholderiales bacterium
AGCTGCATCACGCCATAGGCGATCGCGAACGCGTAGACGACCTGCGCGCTCTGGCCTGCGGTGACCGAGAAATCGTCCGACAGCACGGGCAGCAGCGCATCGCACCAGCGCATCGACGCGGCGCTGGCGAAGGCGGCGAGGCCCAGGAGACGAAGCGGGCGGGCGAGGTCGGAGTCGGCTTGGGGCATGAGCGGCGATCGGCCGGTGAGCGCGTATCGTATCGGGGTTCCGGTGACCGCGCGGCGCGGCATGCTGCGACGACTGTCGCGGTACAGTAGAGCGCGCAGCTGTCGAACCGAACCATGTCCAGCATCGCCGCGGCTTCCGTCTACCTCGCCTTCGCAGCCTGCATCGCGGTGCTCGGCGCCCCCGCGCAGGCCCAATCCCCGTCGACGCACCAGCACAGCTTCAGCGGCGCCGAGCGCTGGGCGCACGTGTTCGACGACCCCCGACGCGACGCGTGGCAGAAGCCGCACGAGGTGATCGAGGCACTCTCGCTCGCACCCGACGCCGTCGTCGCCGACATCGGCGCGGGCACCGGTTACTTCTCGGTGCGACTGGCCAACATGCTGCCGCGGGGCCGCGTCTACGCGGTCGACATCGAGCCGGACATGGTCCGGTACCTCGCCGAGCGCGCGAAGCGGGAGAAGCGCGACAACATGGTCGCCGTCGCCGGCGAACCCGGCGACCCGAAGCTGCCGGCCAGGGTCGACCTGGTGCTGATGGTCGACGTCTATCACCACGTCGACGACCGGGTCGAGTATTTCCACCGGCTGCGCGGAGCGCTGAAACCGGGCGGACGCGTCGCGATCATCGACTTCCTGCCCAACGCTCCGGAAGGGCCGCCGAGGGCGGCGCGAATCCCCGCCGAGCGCGTGGTCACCGAGATGAAGCGCGCTGGATTCGCGCTCGCGCAGGAGCATCGCTTCCTGCCGCGGCAGTATTTCCTGGTCTTCGAGCCAGCCCGATGACGCGGTGGGCCCGCATCGACCTGGCAGTCGCCGCGCTGCTGCTGGTCAACGCCTGCGCGAGCGTGGAGAAGATGCGCGACGACATCATCCAGGCCCGGACATCGGCATGACGCAGGAACAGGCGTAGGATCGCCGAGGATTCCGGGCGAGGGAGAAGACATGCTGCAGCTCGCCACGCTGATCGGGCACCACGCGCACTTCCGCGCCGACGCCACCGCCGTCGTCTGCGGCGACGAGCGCCTGACCTACGCGCAGTTCGGCGCGCGCGTGGCGCGCGCCGCGAACCTGCTGCGCTCGCTCGGCATCGGCCGCGGCGACAAGGTCGCCACGCTGCTCGGAAACTCGATCGCGGCGCTCGAACTGATCTGGGCCGTGCCGGCGGTAGGGGCGGCGCTCGTGCCGCTGTCCCCGCTGCTGATGCCCGCCGGCCTGGCGAGCCTGCTGCGCGACTCGGACGCGAAGTGCCTGGTGAGCCAACGCTCGATGATGGGCACGCTCGAGGCGATCCGCGCCGACCTCGCGCCGCTGCTCCCGGGGCGCGTGCTGCTGATCGACGGTGCCGCAGGCGAAATCGGCGACTACGGCGCGCGCGCCGAGGCGCAGGCAGCCGAGTTCGTCGCCGAGCGCTGCGGCCCCGACGATCTCTTCAACATCATGTACACGAGCGGCACCACCGGGCTGCCCAAGGGCATCATGCACAGCCACTACGTGCGCTCGATGTACTGCCTGCTGATGGCCTGCGCCTACCGGTTCACGCCCGAATCGCGCACGCTCCACGCCGGGGCGATCGTCTTCAACGGCGCCTACGTGACGCTGATGCCCACCTTCTACCTGGGCGGCGCCTACTTCCTGCTGAAGCAGTTCGACGCCGACGAGACGATCGCGACCATCGAGCGCGAGCGCATCACACACATCATGCTGGTGCCGGCGCAAATCGTCGCGATCCTCGGCTCGAAGCAGTACCGCCCCGAGCGGCTCGCGTCGCTCGAATGTATCGTCTCGCTCGGCGCGCCGCTGCTGCAGCAGCACAAGGACCGCCTGAACGCCGAATTGCCGAACCGGTTCTACGAGCTGTACGGCCTCACGGAAGGCTTCGTCACCATCCTCGACCGCGACGAAGCGGTGCGCAAGTCCGGATCGGTCGGGCGGCCTAAACAGTACTTCGAGATGCGGATCGTCGGCGACGACGGGCGCGACCTGCCCGCCGGAGAGATCGGCGAGATCGTCGGCCGCGGCCCGATCCTGATGCAGGGCTACTACAAGCGCCCCGACCTCACCGCGCAGGCGATCCGCGACGGCTGGCTCTACTCCGGCGACATGGGCTTCGTGGACGACGAGGGCTACCTGCACCTGGTCGACCGCAAGAAGGACATGATCGATTCGGGCGGGATGAAGGTGTACCCGAAGGACGTCGAGGAGATTGCCGCGCGCCACCCCGCGATCCGCGAGGTGGCGGTGTTCGGCGTGCCCCACGACAGGTGGGGCGAGACGCCGGTGGCGGCGGTGATCCTCGAGGAAGGCGCGCTGGCCTCCGCAGGCGAGCTGTGCGACTGGATCAACGAGCGCGTCGCGGCCCGCTACCAGCGCGTCTCGGAGGTCGTGATCATGAAGGACTTCCCGCGCAGCGCGGCCGGCAAGACGCTCAAGCGCGAGCTGCGCGATCCCTACTGGGCCGGCCGGAACCGGAAGATATAGGTCGGATCGTCATGAACGTCTCCCTCGATCACGCGCACCTCTTCGCTTCGAACCTTTCGGCCACCGTCGGGTTCTTCCGCACGATGTTCGGCGCCACCGTGGTCTGGGACGAAGCAGCGGCGGGCGTCAGGGCGGTGCGCCTTGCGTTGGGAAGCGCGTTCCTCGTGATCTACGACCAGCCGCCGAAGGCGCCGCGGGGAGGCGCCGTCCACCATCTCGGCATCGCGACCGACGACCTCGACGCGCTGGTTGCGAAGATGAAGGCGAACGGGTTCGAGTTCCGGAACCCGATCCACGACGATCCGAAGTTCCGGTACGTGATGGTCAGCGGGCCCGACGACCTGCTGATCGAACTCTTCCAGAGCCTGGAACCGGAGAGGTGGCAGGTAAAAGTCTGATGGAGCAGGCGAAGAAGGCGGCGGCCAGCGAGTCATCGAATTTCGTCTTCAACAACGACCGGTTCGACAAGGAACTGGCCCAGGTCAGGTGACTGCCCCGCGGGCGCTCAATCGAGCGCCGCGGCAATCCTCCTGACCTCCTCCGGGGAGCGCTCGCCCGCCAGCGGCGTCCCCGGCATCAGGTACTTGCCCTTCGCGAGCCCGCCGACGAGCACCGGCTCGAAACCGATCTCGCGCACCAGGCGCGAGGCCACCGCGATCGCCTCGGCATCGTCTCCCGCGATCGGCATGCCGATGCGCCCCGGCTGCTCGTGCACGGCGCCCATCCGTGCCGCGCCGATCGCGTTGAACGCGCGCACGATGCGCGCGCCGGGCAACAG
>CALMSQ010000026.1:0-3446 GCA_937872345.1 uncultured Burkholderiales bacterium
TGCGTGATCGCCGGGCCGCACCGTCCCCGCAACGCACAGTCACCGGAGACCCGATGAAGCCCAGCCGATTCCTGCCCCTGCTGTTCGCTGCCGTGGCCGGCAGCGCGCTCGCCCAGGTCAAGTGGGACCTGCCCGCCGCCTACCCCGCCAGCAACTTCCACACCGAGAACCTCGTGCAGTTCGCCGCCGACGTCGACCGCGCCACCGGCGGCAAGCTCAAGATCACCGTCCACGCGAACGCGTCACTGTTCAAGGCGCCCGAGATCAAGCGCGCGGTGCAGGGGAACCAGGCGCAGATCGGCGAGATCCTGCTGTCCAATTTCGCCAACGAGCACCCGCTGTACGGCGTCGACGTGCTGCCCTTCGTCGCCACCAGCTACGTGGCCGCGCACAAGCTCGACAAGGCGTCTCGCCCGGCGCTCGACAAGCTGCTCGCTTCGCAGGGCATGAAGCTGCTGTACACGGTCGCCTGGCCGCCGCAGGGGCTGTACTCGAAGAAGCCGCTGAACGCCGCATCCGACCTCAAGGGCGTGAAGTTCCGCTCGTACAACCCGGCCACGGCCAAGATCGCCGAGATGTTCGGCGCGCAGCCGGTGACGATCCAGGCCGCTGATCTCTCGCAGGCGATGGCCACCGGCGCCGTCGAGTCGTTCATCACTTCGGGTTCGACCGGCTACGACACCAAGGCCTACGAGCACATCAGGTACTTCTACGACACGCAGGCCTGGTTGCCGAAGAACGCGGTGATCGTCAACCAGAAGGCCTTCGACGCGCTGGACAAGGCTACGCAGGACGCCGTGCTCAAGGCGGCCGCCGACGCCGAGGCGCGCGGGTGGAAGAGCTCCGAAGACAAGACCGCCTGGTACCTCGACCAGCTGAAGAAGAACGGCATGCAGGTGCTGCCGCCGTCGGCGCAGATGAGCGCCGAGTTCAAGAAGGTCGGCGACGTGCTGGTCGACGACTGGCTGAAGAAGGCCGGCCCCGAGGGCAAGGCCATCCTGGACGCCTACGGCAAGATGTGATGCGAGCGGCGCTCGACCGGCTGTACGACGCCGCCGCGTGGATCGCGGCGGCGTTCATGGTCGGGCTGCTCGCGATGGTCCTGATCGGCGTCGCCGGCCGCCAGTTCGGCTTCTACGTGCCGGGCACCGACGCCTATGCCGGCTACCTGATGGCGGGGGCAGGCTTCCTGTCGCTGGCCCACACGCTCAAGCGCAACGAGCACATCCGCGTGACGCTGCTGCTGAGCCTGTCGGGCCCGCGCACGCGGCGCGCGCTCGAGCGCTGGTCGCTGACGGTGGCGCTGCTGCTGGCCGCGCTGCTCGCGTTCTACAGCGCGAGGCTGGCCTGGCAGTCCTGGAAGTTCAACGACATCTCCACCGGCACCGACGCCGCGCCGCTGTGGATCCCGCAGCTGTCGATGGCCATCGGCTCGCTGATCCTGCTGGTGGCGTTCGTCGACGAGGCGGTGCTCGAGTTGCGCGGCCGTCGCGCCGGCGCAGCGTCCGGCGAAATGCAGCGCGTCGAATGAACGAGGTCACGGTCACCGCGCTGCTGATCGTGGCGCTGTTCGCGCTGCTGGGCAGCGGTGTGTGGATCGGGCTCGCGCTGTCCGGCGTCGCGTGGATCGCGATGGAGCTGTTCTCGTCACGGCCGGCCGGCGACGCGATGGCGGTCACGATCTGGGGATCGGCGTCGAGCTGGACGCTGACCGCACTGCCGCTGTTCGTCTGGATGGGCGAGATCCTGTTCCGCACACGGCTCTCGGCCGACATGTTCCAGGGGCTCGCGCCGTGGATGAACCGGCTGCCCGGGCGCCTGCTGCACACCAACATCATCGGGTGTGCGATCTTCGCGGCCGTGTCGGGCTCCTCGGCGGCCACCTGCGCCACGATCGGCAAGATGACGCTGCCGGAACTGGCCCGCCGCGGCTATCCCGACGGCATCGTCGTCGGCACGCTGGCCGGCGCGGGAACCCTCGGGCTGCTGATCCCGCCGTCCATCATCATGATCGTCTACGGCGTGAGCGCCGACGTGTCGATCGCGCAACTGTTCGTCGCCGGCGTGGTGCCCGGAATGCTGCTCGCGCTGCTGTTCATGGGCTACGTGGCCGGCTGGGCGCTGCTGAACCCCGCGAGCGTGCCGCCGGCCGAGGGTTCGATGAGCCTGCGCGAGAAGCTGTGGGCGTCGCGCAGCCTGATCCCGGTCGTGCTCCTGATCACCGCGGTGCTCGGCGCGATCTACGCCGGCATCGCCACCGCCACCGAGGCGGCGGCGATCGGCGTGGTCGGCGCGCTGCTGCTCTCGGCGTTCCAGGGGTCGCTCGACCGGCGCACCTTCGTCGAGTCGCTGCTAGGCGCCACGCGCCTGTACTGCATGATCGCGCTGATCCTGGCCGGCGCAGCGTTCCTCACGCTGGCGATGGGCTACATCGGCTTGCCGCGCCACCTCGCCGAATGGATCGCGTCGCTGGGCCTGTCGCGCTTCCAGCTGATCGTCGCGCTGGCGCTGTTCTACATCCTGCTCGGGTGCTTCCTCGACGGGATCTCGATGGTCGTGCTGACGATGGGCGTGATCCTTCCCACCGTACAGGCCGCCGGCATCGACCTGCTGTGGTTCGGCATCTTCGTGGTGCTGGTCGTCGAGATGGCGCAGATCACGCCGCCGGTGGGCTTCAACCTGTTCGTGCTGCAGGGCATGACGGGCCGCCAGCTGCCCTGGATCGCGCGGCAGGCACTGCCGATGTTCGCGTTGATGGTGATCGCCGTCCTGCTCATCTACGCCGTGCCCGACCTGGTCACCTGGCTGCCCAGGCAGATGCGGCTGGGGGCCTGATGGCGGAGATCTTCACCGCCACCGCGCTGCGTCGCCTCGAGGCGGCGGCGATCGCTGCGCTGCCGGCCGGCACGCTGATGCAACGTGCCGCGTCCGAGGTGGCCGATGCGACGGGCCGGCTCGCGCGAACGCTGCCGCCGGCGCGCCCGGTGCTGGCACTCGTCGGCCCCGGCAACAACGGCGGCGATGCGCTGCTCGCGGCACTGCTGCTGCGCGAGCGCGGCCATGCATGCAGCGCGATCGCGCTGCGCCCCGACGGGCCGGGCGCCGGCGAATCGGTCGATGCCTGGCGCGCCGCGCGCGCAACGGGCCTGCACATCGACCTCCCCGGCGACCTGCCGGCGCTGCTCGCGGCGGCGCCGATCGTGATCGACGGCCTGTTCGGCATCGGGCTCGATCGCCCGCTGGACGGCGACGCGCGCCGGATGTGCGAAGCCGTCACGCAGGCCGCGCTGCCGGTCGTTGCGGTGGACGTCCCGAGCGGCATCGACGCCGACACCGGCGCGATCATCGGAGGCGAGCGCGGCTGCGCGATGCGCGCCACCGTCACGGTGACGATGATCGCCGACAAGCCCGGGCTGCACACCGGCGCTGCGCTCGACCACGTCGGC
>CALMSQ010000027.1:0-2305 GCA_937872345.1 uncultured Burkholderiales bacterium
GGAAGCGTTCACGAAGAGCGCGGTCGGCAATTTCGGCTCGGGCTGGACCTGGCTCGTGAAGAAGCCCGACGGCTCGGTCGACATCGTCAACACGAGCAACGCGGCGACGACGCTCACCACGGCCGATCGCGCGCTGCTGACGATCGACGTCTGGGAGCACGCGTACTACATCGACTATCGCAACGCGCGCCCGAAGTTCGTCGAGACGTTCCTGAACAGTCTCGCGAACTGGGATTTCGCCGCGAAGAACTTCGGCTGACGGGAGCGCTGCCATGGGCCTGATCTGGACCGCGATCATCGGACTGGTCATCGGCGCCGTCGCCAAGTTCATCATGCCGGGCACGCAGGGTGGCGGCCTCATCGTCACGATGCTGCTCGGGATCGTCGGCTCGTTCGTCGCGACCTTCGTCGGGCAGGCGGCCGGCTGGTACCCGCCGGGCGCCAGCGCCGGCTTCATCGCGTCGGTGATCGGCGCGATCGTGGTGCTCTGGGTCTACGGCAAGTTCTTCCGCAAGGCCGGCTGAGCCGGGCCCGCGCGGCGGCGCGCCTCAGCGTCGCCGCGCCTGCCCCGGGAAGACGTCCGGATTGGTCAGCTGCGCGCCGGGCGCGAGCGCGCGCCGGGCAAACCATCCCTTTTCCATCTCGAGCGCGAAGCGCACCGGCGCGGCCGCGCAGTGGCTGTCCTCGCTGCGCGGCTTCATGTCCGCGATGTTGACGATCCGGCCGTCGTCGTCGAGGAAGGCGATCGACAACGGCAGCAGCGTGTTGCGCATCCAGAAGCAATACGCGCGCGGTTCCTCGAACACGAACAGCATCCCTTCGTTCGGCCCGAGCCGCTCGCGCATCATCAGCCCGATCTCGCGCGACTGCGGCGTGGCCGCCACTTCGGCGAGCACGATGTGCATGCCGGCCTGCAACCGCACCACCGGCAGCTTCGGCTGCGGCGCAGCCTGCCCGAGGGCAGCGAGCGGCGCGGCAATCAGCGCGGCCACGCCGGCACCGGCGAGCAGTCGCCGCAAAGGAAGCAGCCGGTGCCCGCCGGGCAGGTGGGCCGGCGCCGTGCCGGGCGGGTTCGCAGGTCCGGCGCCAGGCGCCTCGGGAATCGTCTTCATCGCGCCATGGTGCCCGCGTTCGCCGCGCAGGAAAAGCCGCGACGCTGCGGCATAATTGCGAATTCGCCCACTTCCCACGAGGAATCTCCGGCATGTACCAGCACATCAAGGTCCCGTCCGCTGGCGAGAAAATCAAGGTCAACGCCGACTTCTCGCTGCAGGTCCCCGACAACCCCATCATTCCGTACATCGAGGGCGACGGCACCGGATTCGACATCACGCCGGTGATGATCAAGGTGGTCGACGCGGCCGTGGCGAAGTCCTACGGCGGCAGGAAGAAGATCCACTGGATGGAAATCTACGCCGGCGAGAAGTCGACCAAGGTCTACGGCCCCGACGTCTGGCTGCCCGAAGAGACGCTTCAGGTCCTGAGGGACTATGTCGTGTCGATCAAGGGCCCGCTCACCACGCCGGTGGGCGGCGGCATCCGCTCGCTGAACGTGGCGCTGCGCCAGGAACTCGACCTCTACGTCTGCCTGCGCCCGGTGCGCTGGTTCAAGGGCGTGCCCTCGCCGGTGAAGGAGCCCGAGAAGACCGACATGGTGATCTTCCGCGAGAATTCCGAGGACATCTACGCGGGCATCGAGTACGAGGCGCAGAGCGAGAAGGCGAAGAAGCTCATCGCCTTCCTCACGAAGGAACTCGGCGTCACCAAGATCCGCTTCCCCGAGACGTCGGGCATCGGCATCAAGCCGGTGTCGAGCGAGGGCACCTCGCGGCTGATGCGCAAGGCCGTCCAGTACGCGATCGACAACGACAAGCCGTCGGTGACGATCGTGCACAAGGGCAACATCATGAAGTACACCGAGGGGAGCTTCCGCGACTGGAGCTACGCGCTCGCGCAGAAGGAGTTCGGCGCGCAGCCGATCGACGGCGGCCCGTGGTGCAGCTTCCGCAACCCGAAGACCGGCAAGGAGATCGTCGTCAAGGACGTGATCGCCGACGCGTTCCTGCAGCAGATCCTGCTGCGGCCGGCCGAGTACAGCGTGATCGCCACGCTGAACCTCAACGGCGACTACATCTCCGACGCGCTCGCCGCGCAGGTGGGCGGCATCGGCATCGCGCCGGGCGCCAACCTGTCCGACTCGGTGGCGATGTTCGAGGCCACGCACGGCACCGCGCCGAAGTACGCCGGCAAGGACTACGTCAACCCGGGCTCCGAGATCCTGTCGGCCGAGATGATGCTGCGCCAC
>CALMSQ010000028.1:0-6139 GCA_937872345.1 uncultured Burkholderiales bacterium
ACTTCGGGGCCGCCGGTCTGCTGGATGCGGATCGCTTTGGGCATGCTCGCTCCGGGAAAGGTTCGGCCGAGTATAGCCACGCCGCCTGGCGCATCCGGGCAAACACCAGTGTTCGCTGACGTGTGATATCTGATATCTTAGATGTCATGGACGCATCGACCGACGTCGCGGCACCCCGCCTGCCCTGGGCCGAGGCGCTCCTGGTCGCGGCGAACCGGTGGGCGATCATCGCGATGATGGGGACGATGGCGCTTCTAGTCTTCGCCAACGTCGTCTCCCGCTACCTGTTCAACCACTCGCTGGTCTGGGTCGAGGAACTCACCCAGTACCAGATGATCTGGATCGCCTGGCTCGGCGCCGGACTGGCGCTGCGCGAGGGGCGCCACGTCGCGGTCGACCTGCTCGAAGACGCCCTGCCCGAACGCGCGCGCCGCATCCTGCGCGGCGCGATCGCGCTGACGATGCTGGCCTTCCTGCTCGCGCTCGGCTGGTACGGCACGCAGATCGTGGCGTTCAGCTGGAACCAGGAGACGCCGATGCTCGGCATCCGCACGGGCATTCCTTACCTCGGCATCCCGATCGGGGCGCTGCTGTGCGCGCTGCACCTGGTGCTGTTCTTCCGCGGCTTCGTCGAGCGGCGCTTCGAGCACGACGAGCTGTCCGACGCGGAGGCGGGCTGACGTGACCCCGATCCTGATCGGCGTGTTCGTGATCGGCCTGGCGATCGGCCTGCCGATCGCATTCGTGATGGGCGTCTCCAGCCTCGCCGCGCTCGCCTGGGAGGGCAAGCTCTCGATGCTGTCGGTCCCGCAGCGCGTGTTCGACGGCATCAACTCGTTCCCGCTGATGGCGGTGCCGTTCTTCATCCTCGCCGCCGACCTGATGACCGCCAGCGGCATCACCACGGCGCTGCTGCGCTTCTCGCAGAGCATCGTCGGCCACATCCGCGGCGGGCTCGGCCACGTCAACGTGGTGACCTCGGTGCTCTTCGCCGGCATCAGCGGCTCGGCGCTCGCCGACGCCGCCGGGCCGGGCGCAATCGAGATGCGGATGATGGAGAAGGCCGGCTACGACCGCTACTACTCGGCGGCCCTGTCGGCAGCCACGGCCACGATCGGCCCGATCATCCCGCCGTCGATCATCATGGTCATCTACGCGCTGACCGACAGTCGGGTCACGGTCGCCGGCCTGTTCCTGGCCGGCGTGGTGCCGGGGTTGCTGCTCGGCGCCGCGCTGATGCTCGCCAACCACGTGATCTCGGTGCGCCGCGGATACGGTGCCGCCGAACCGCGACGTGGCTGGGGCGAACGACTGAAGGCACTGATGCGGGCCACGCCGATCCTCGCCATGCCGGCGATCATCATCGGCGGCATCCTCTCGGGGCTGTTCACGCCGACCGAGGCGTCGGCGGTCGCGGTCGTCTACGCGTTGCTGATCGGCCTCTTCGTCACCCGCACGCTGAACGCGCGGATCGTCGCGAAGGTGCTGCTGCAGAGCGGCCTGGTGACGTCGGCGGCTCTGATCATCGTGTCCACGGCCTCGCTGTTCGCGTGGCTGCTCACGCTGCTGCAGATCCCGCAGACGATCGCCGGATCGATCGGGCAGATGACGACCAGCCCGCTGCTGGTCATGATCATCGTCGCCGCCTTCGTGCTGGTCTGCGGGCTGTTCATCGACACGCTGCCGGCGGTGATCATCCTCGTCCCGGTGCTGGCGCCGCTGGCCGACCAGTTCGGCATCCCGCCGCTTCAGTTCGCGATGGCCATCGTGCTGAACCTGACGATCGGGATGATCACGCCGCCGGTCGGCGCCGTGCTGTTCGTCATGGTGTCGGTCGCCCGGCTCAAGCTCGACCGGCTCGCGCGCGCCATTCTTCCGCTACTGGCCGCCGAACTGGTCGTGCTGTTGCTGGTCATCTTCTTTCCGTCGCTGAGCACCGCGGTGCCCACGCTTTTCGGCTACGCGAAGTAGTCAACGCCCACTAGGAGACGTCATGAAGCCACGATTCCTGCTCGCCGTATTCGCGGCCGTGCTGATGGTCGCCGCACCGGCCGCCCATGCGCAGAAGGTGCTGAAGTACGCGCACTTCCAGCCCGCCAAGGACGACCAGCCCAAGCACGTCGCGGCGCTCGCCTTCAAGGAGCACGTCGAGAAGGCCACCAACGGCTCGATCAAGGTCGAGATCTTCCCGGCCGGCCAGTTCGGCAAGGATCAGCCGACGATGGAGGCCGTCAAGCTCGGAACCCTCGAGATGGCCGTCGCGCACGACGGCGCGATCGCCACGGTCTACAAGCCGATCGGCATCCTGGGTATCCCGTTCCTGTACCAGGACCACGCACACGCCTGGCGCGTCTACGACAGCCCGTGGCTGAAGGAGTTCTCCGACGACATGATCAGGAAGCAGGGCATCCGGCTGCTCGGCCTGGCCGACAACGGCGTGCGCCACTTCACGAACAGCCTGCGGCCGATCCATACGCCGGCCGACATGAAGGGGATGAAGATCCGCATTCAGCCTTCGCCGGTCTACAAGGCGCTGGTCGAATCGCTCGGCGCGTCGCCGTCGGCGATCCCGTGGGCCGAACTGCCGGCCGCGCTGCAGCAGAAGGTCGTCGACGGGCAGGAAAACGGTGTGACCAACATCCTGGCCGCCAGCCTGTACCAGCACCAGAAGTACATCACGCTCGACGGCCACGTCTGGAGCGTGCACGGCTACCTGATCAACGAACGCTTCTATCAGTCGCTGACCCCGGTCGAGCGCAAGGCGGTCGACGAAGGCGTGCAGAAGGCCATCGCGATCCATCGCAAGATGACCGCCGACCAGGACCTCAACGCCAGGCCGATCCTCGAGAAAGTCGGCATGCAGGTCACCGAGCTCTCGCCCGCGCAGATCGGCGAGTTCCGCAAGCTGGCGCAGCCGCCGGTGCGAGCGTGGGCCGAGCAGGAGATCGGCAAGAACTATGTCGACAGCCTGTTCAAGGCGATCGAGGCGACGAAGAAGTGACGGATGCGTCGACGGCGTCCACCGGCCGCGCGGCGCTGCTCGCGCGGCTGCGCGCGCAGCGCGTGCTGCCGGTATTGCGCCTGCCCGATGCCGCGACCACGCTCGCGGCCGTCGACTGCCTGCACGAGGCGGGCTTTCGCGTCTTCGAGGTCACGATGACGACGCCCGGCGCCGAGGCATTGATCGAGCGGCTCGCGCGCGAGCGCCCCGACAGCCTGGTCGGCGCGGGCACGGTCACCGACCTGGGCCGCGCCGATGCCTGCATCGGCCGCGGCGCCTCGTTCGTCGTCTCGCCGTACCTCGTTGCCGGCCTGGCGGGGCGGTGCGCGCAAGCCGGCCGCGTCGCGCTGGTGGGCGCATTCACGCCGGGCGAAGTCGCGGCGGCCATCGACGAGGGCGCCGACGTCGTGAAGATCTTTCCGGCATCGACCGGCGGGCCGGCGCACGTCGCCGCGCTCGCCGCGGTGTTCCCCGGCGTGCCGCTGTGCCCGACCGGCGGAATCGACGACGCGCAGGTCGCGGCGCACCTGCGCGCGGGCGCAGCGATGGTCGGGGCCGGCAGCCAGCTCGTCGATCGCGCGGCACTGGCGCGCGGCGACCGCGCCGCGGCGATCGAGCGCGCGCGCAGGTACCTGCAATACGCATCGCATGGAGCATGAGATGACACTGGAAGAACTGGTCAGGGGATTCGGCGAGGTGGCGACCGCTTCGGTGGCCGACGCGGTCGATCGCGTCTGCGGTCGGCGAGGCTACATGGAGCACGAACTGAAGCCGCGCATCAACGAGCGGCGGATCGTCGGGCCGGCGGTCACCGTGCTGGAGGAGCCGACGACCGAGTCGGTGCCGCCCCAGCACGCGCTCGACCTGATCGACGAGGCAGCGCCCGGCAGCGTCATCGTCATCGCGATCGGCGGCGACGCCGACGTCGCGGTCTGGGGCGGGCTGATGACCGCCGGCGCCTGGGCCCGCGGGATGGCCGGCGCGGTGCTCGACGGCGGCGTGCGCGACCTCGCCGAGATCCGCCGCGACTACGACTTCCCGGTCATCGCCCGCTCGGTCTCGCCGGGCACGACGGTCGGCCGCCACCGCACCGTCGCGTCGAATGTGCCGGTGGTCTGCGGCGGCATCGAGGTCAATCCGGGCGACATGATCGTCGGCGACATCGACGGCGTGGTGGTCGTTCCGCGCGCGCGCTGTGCAGAAGTGCTCGAAATGGCGCGCGAGATCGACCGGCGCGAGCTCGAGCAGGCCCGGCTGATCGTCGAGGCGAAGTCGCTGCGACAGGGCCTGGCCAAGTACGGCCGCATCTGAGCGCCCGCCTTCGCCCCAGCCGACACCCGTGCAGCCCGGCCGGACCCGTGCCATGAAGCTGGACATCCTCGCGATCGGCGAACCGATGATCGAGTTCAACCGGGTGTCGCCCGACGAGCCGAGCTACCTGCAGGGCTTCGGCGGCGACACCTCGAACATGATCATCGCGGCGGCGCGCTCGGGCGCGCGCGCCGCGTACTTCACCCGGCTGGGCGACGACGCATTCGGCCGCATGTTCGTCGACCTGTGGAGGCGCGAAGGAGTCGACGCGGACTCCGTCGGGTTCGACCCGCAGGCGCACACCGCGGTCTACTTCGTCGCTCACGATCGGGACGGTCACTCGTTCAGCTACCTGCGCGCGGGCTCGGCCGCCAGCCGCATGCGTCCCGACGACCTTCCGGTCGCGCTGCTGCGCGAGGCCCGCATCGTCCACGCCTCCGGGATCAGCGAAGCGATCTCCAGCAGCGCCTGCGACACCGTGCTGCACGCGTTCGAGGCCGCGCGCGCGGCCGGCGCGCGCGTCTCGTTCGACTCGAACCTGCGGCTGAAGCTTTGGCCGCTCGCGCGCGCCCGCGCGACGATCTCGGCGACCGCTGCGATGGCCGACTACTTCTTTCCCAGCCTCGAGGACGCCTGCGCGCTGTCCGGACTGGACGACCCTCGGGCGATTCTCGACTGGTGCCATCGGCTGGGGGCTAAGACGGTGTTCCTGAAGCTGGGCGCCGATGGCGCACTGGTGAGCGACGGGACGCGAAGCGAACGCATCGACGGTCATCGCGTCGAAGCGGTGGATGCGACCGGCGCCGGAGACTGCTTCTGCGGTGCGTGCCTGGCGCGGATCGCCGCCGGCGACACGATCTGGGACGCGGCGCGCTACGCCAATGCCGCCGCCGCGCTTTCCACCACCGGATTCGGCGCGGTCGCGCCGCTGCCGCGTCCTGACGCGGTGCGCCGGCTCCTCGCGTCGGGGTGACGCGTCGTGTCCGGCAACGGCCGAGCGCGAGGCGCGCCGCAGTTACAATCGGGCGAACGAAGCGCAATGCCATGGTGAACCGGGTCGAACGGCCGAAGACGCTGACCGAGATCGCGATCGAGCGGATCCGCGAAGCGATCGTCGACGGCCAGTACGCGTTCGGCGAGCAACTCTCCGAGGCCTCGCTCGCGGCGCGCATGGGAATCAGCAAGACGCCGGTGCGCGAGGCACTGCTGCGCCTGCAGACCGAGGGGCTGGTCGAGATCCACCCGCAGCGCGGCACCTACGTGTTCAGTCTCGACGAGGCGGGCGTGGCCGAGGTCTGCCGGTTCCGCGAGATCATCGAAACCGCCGCGCTGGGCGAAGCCATGCGAGGCCACTGCGCCGAGCTCCTGGCCCGCCTCGATCGCAACGTGCGCGACATGGCCGATGCCCACGCCGCGCACGACTTGAAGTCGCTTCCGAAGCTCGACCAGGCGTTCCACGAGACCCTGCTCGCCTGCTGCGGCAATCCCTACCTGCAGGCCTCGTACGAACTCGTCGCGCACAAGATCAGCGCGCTGCGCGCGCGCCTTCCCGAGGAGAACGAGCGCGTGGGCGAGTGCCAGGCGAATCACGCCCGCATCGTCCGCAGGATCCGCACCGCCGACGTCGCCCGGTCGCAGGAATTGCTCGCCGCGCACATCCGGGACACGCTCGACTCCTACCTGGCTGCGAGCCGCAATCGCGCGGCGCCGGCGCGCGAGTTGCCCGCCTGACTCGCGCGCGCGGTGCGCCCGCAGCGCTCAGAAGGTGCCCGGGTACGCGCCGCCGTCGATCAGCAGGTTCTGCCCCGTGATCCATCCCGCCTGCGC
>CALMSQ010000029.1:0-3672 GCA_937872345.1 uncultured Burkholderiales bacterium
CGCGCAGTCTGCGGATAGTCGCCGGTGATCATCACGACGCGGATGCCGGCTTCCCGGCACTCGCGCACCGCCGCGGGCACGCTGTCGCGCACCGGATCCTCGAGCCCGACCAGGCCGAGGAAGTCGAACCCGAATCGATGCGGCGTCTCGGGTAGCTGCGGGTCGTCGTAGCGCGCCTCGGCCACGCCCAGCACGCGAAGGCCCTCGGCCGCCATCTCGTCGACCTGCCGGCGAATGGCGGCGACCTGTTCCGGGTCGAGTCGGCACAGGCTGGCGATCGCCTCCGGGGACCCCTTCGCGGCGACTTGCCAGCCGCTGTCGCCGGGGGCCTGCCAGGCCTGCGTGACGGCCAGTAGTTCCGGGCGCAACGGCCAGGTGCGGGCGAGCTGCATCGACTGCGTCGTGCCGCCGTTCTTCGCCTGCAGCGCGTGAAACGCCTTCTCCATCGGGTCGAACGGCTCGGGGGCGCTCGCCAGCGTGCCCGCTGCCAGCAGCCGCGCCATCGACGGCGACCACGCCGACGGTCCGCCCTCGGCCAGGTGCAGCCGCGCCTGAGGCGTACGCAACTCGGCGATCGTCATCCGGTTCTCGGTCAGCGTCCCGGTCTTGTCGGTGCACAACACCGTCGCGGCGCCCAGGGTCTCGATCGCCGCTGCGCGACGCGTGAGCACGCGCGCCTTCGACAGCCGCCACGCGCCCATCACCATGAACACGGTGAGCACGAGCGGGAATTCCTCGGGGAGCATCGACATCCCCAGCGCGATGCCGGCGAGCACCGCGTCGAGCCACGAGCCGCGCAACAAGCCGAACAGCACGACCGCCAGCACCGAGCAGACGAGCCCCATCAGCGCCACCGTGCGCACGATGCCGCGGGTTTCCTGCGTGAGTCGCGGCGTCGCGCTGACGATCTCGCCCAGCGCCTGGCCGATGCGTCCGATGCGGCTGCGCGCGCCGGTCGACTCGACGCGGGCGATGCCTTGCCCGCGCACCACCAGCGTGCCCGCGAACACGCCGGGAAGGTCGTCGCCGCCGGGCGTGAGGTCGTGCGTCGCGTCGTCGTCCGGCGCGAGCGCCGCGGCGGTCTTGCGGACGGCGACCGATTCGCCAGTGAGCAGCGACTCGTCGACCATCAGGTCGTCGCAGGCGAGCACCCTCGCGTCGGCGGCCACGCGGTCGCCCTCGCCGAGCACGATGAGGTCGCCGCGCACGACTTCGCGCCCCGGGATGCGCAGCCGCTGGCCGCCGCGGATCACCAGCGCCCGCGGGCTGGTCAGGTCGCGCAGCGCCTCGAGCACGCGCTCGCTGCGGTTCTCCTGGACGATCGCGATCGCCACCGAGATCGACGCGAACGCCAGCAACAGCAACGCTTCGCCGAGGTCTCCCAGCAGCAGGTAGATCGCGCCTGCCGCGAGCAGCAGCCCGAACATCGGCTCGCGGATCACGTCGACGACGATCCGCCCCAGCGTGCGCACGCCGGATCGCGGCAACTCGTTCGGGCCTTCGGTGCGCAGCCGATCGGCCGCCTGTTCGGGCGTGAGGCCCTGGCGGGCCGGGTCGTGGGGCGAAGTCAAGCGGCGCGTCCTCTCGTGTCTGCGGTGGCCCGGATTGTGCGGGCCCCGGCGCCCCGGGCCGGGCCCGGCGAGGTCAGTCGGCCGTGCCGACGATCACGCTCGACGCCTTGAAGATCGCCGTGACCGGCTTTCCGACCTGCAAACCCAGGCTCTTGACGCTCTCGGCCGTGATGATCGCCGCCACGGCGCCCCCGCCGGGCAGGTCGACGACGACCTCGGAATTGACCGCACCCGGCTCGATCCGGGAGACCTTGCCAGCGAGCCGATTGCGCGTGGACAACTTCGTCTTCTCGCCGTCGACCATCAGGATCACCGACGAGGCCTTCACCAGCGCGATCGCTTCGCGCCCTGCCTTCAGGCCGAGGCTCTCGGTGCTTTCGTGGGTGACGACCGCGACGATGCGCTGGCCGCCGGCGATGTCGATCTCGATCTCGTCGTTCACGGCGCCGCGCTTGACGGCGACGACCCGGCCGGCGAACTGGTTGCGCGCGCTGGTCTTCATGTGCCGCTCCATGACCGGTGGAAGCTCCCACCACTGCGTATCATAGGGCCAGCAGCGGCCTCGAGCGACGATTCACCGACGATGTGCGGACGCTATGTCCTGTACGGCCCCGGCGAAGCCCTGATCGAGGGATTCAGCCTGGTCGACCTGCCTCCGTTCTCTGCGCGCTACAACATCGCGCCGGCGAGCACGGTACTGGTCGTGCGCGACGACCCGGGCAGGGGGCGAGTCGCCGAGTCGATGCGATGGGGCCTGGTCCCGCACTGGGCCCGCGACGCGTCGATCGGCGCGCGTCTTGTCAACGCGCGCGGCGAGACGGTGGCCGAGAAGCCCGCGTTCCGCCAGGCTCTGCGACGCAGCCGATGCCTGATTCCCGCCAACGGCTTCTACGAGTGGCGTGCGCCGGCCGCCGGCTCGCGGGGCCGCAAGCAGCCGTTCTACATCCACGCGCGCGACGGCGGATTGATCGCGATGGCCGCCCTCTTCGAGCGCTGGCAGGGGCCCGAGGGGCCGCTGGCCACCTGCTGCATCGTGACCACCGCGGCCAATCCGCTGATGTCCGCGATCCACGACCGGATGCCGGTGCTCCTCGATCGGCCCGGACGGTCCGCGTGGCTCGATCCGGCGCAGCGCGACCCGCAGGCGCTCGCGCCGCTGCTTCAGCCGTGTCCCGACGACTGGCTCGCGCTGCATGCAGTCGCGCCCGACGTCGGCGACGCGCGCCGCGAGGGCGCCATGCTGATCGAGCCGTTGCCGGGCCTCAGCCAGGCGGGGCCGCGATGACCTGGTCGCGGTGGCCGAAGCGCACCGAGTTGTCGACGAAGTAGAGCCGGTCGGGGACGACGCGGTACCAGCCGATCTTCGCGAACGCCTCGACGATCGCTGCAGGCGCCTGCGCCAGCTTGCCGACGATCGGGAACTTCGCCCCGTAGAGTTCGCGGGCGCGGGCGGCTTCGGCGCCGGCCAGCGGCCGGGCGACGCCTTCGAGCTGCACGCCGCGGATCTGCGACCAGTCCGCGTAGTCCTCCTGGATCGTCGCGGCGACGCGGGGGTTCCCGGACAGGTCGGCGCAGTGGCGGGTCGACGGCGACGACAGGAAGTACAGGTCGAAGCCTTCGCTGGCGTAGAAGACCGCCGCCGCCCACGGCCCGTCGCGGCCCTGCGTGGCGAGCGTCATCACCCGGTGCTCGCCCAGGTAGGCGAGCACCCGCTGGTGCAAGGCCGCCGTCATCGACTCGCCAGCGTCGTGCGCTCGGGGCCGAACTGCGCTTCCGGGGCGGCCGGCGCGGCTGCGACGGGTGCCGGTGCCGACGCGGCTGCGGGCGAGGAGGGTGCGGAGGCACCCGGGCCGCCGTCGGCGCGCGCCTCGTCGCCGTCGTGCAGTCGCTTGAGCCGGTAGGCGAGTTGCGGTCGCGTGAGTCCCAGCATGCGCGCCGCCGACGACAGGTTGCCGCGCGCCTTGTCGACGGCCGTCTCGAGCAGCATCGCCTCGACCTGGTCGAGCGTCATGACGCCGTTGAACACGGCCTCGCACAGCTCCTTGCCGGTTTCCCAGCGGTTGGCGTCGAGGCTGCCGTGGACGTCGAGGCCGAACTCGCG
>CALMSQ010000030.1:0-4737 GCA_937872345.1 uncultured Burkholderiales bacterium
AATCGAACCCGCACGCCCTTTCGGGCACCGGATTTTGAGTCCGGCGCGTCTACCAGTTCCACCACTCCGGCGGGAGATGTCGGGCTCGGCCCCAAGGCGGATCCGCATTATGTGCAATCGCCCAATCGCCGGCAAACCGGAAGCACGCGTTCACGTGACGACCCGCGGCTAGCGTCGATCGGCCGTGAGGCGGATCGCCGCGGCGCACAGCGCCAGCCACGCAACGCCCTCGGCCATCGCGGCCAGCACGTCGCTCGGATAGTGGGCGCGCAGCGCGACGCGGCTCAATGCCACCAGGACGACCATCGCGCAGGCGGCGACGACGACGCCGACACGCGCCGCACGGCCTTCGAGCCTGCGCAGCGCGAGCAGCGCGAGGCTGCCGTACAGCAGCGTCGAATTCGCTGCGTGGCCGCTCGGGAAGGCGAAGTCGCCCGGCCCGAACCCGCCCTCGCCGACGTCCGGCCGCGGCCGCTCGAAGCCCTGCTTGAGCAGCCAGTTCAGCGCGGCGCCGCAGGGCACTGCGGCGAGCACCAGCACCACGGCGCGACCGTCGCGCCTCAAGAACAGCAGCGCCACCAGGATGAGGGTCGCGCCGGCGATCGCGCGCGGCGCGTGCATCGCCGACACCAGGGTCAGGGCGCGCATCGCTGCCGGTCCCGGATACCCGCGAAACCATTCCGACACCCGCCGGTCGAGCGCCGACACCGGGCCACCCAGCGCGACGTCGAGCGCGAGCGCGGCGAAGACGGTGACCGCGACCGCCGCGACGACGGGCGCGCTCAGCCGCGCAGCACGCATTTCTCGTAGAGCCCCAGCGCGCGCCCCTGCGGGTCGTACTTCGCCTTCAGCGCGGCGTACTCGTCCATCCGGTAGGCGCGCGCGAACTCCTCGCGCGTGAAGAAGCTGTCCGAGTACAGCGACTTGATTCCACCCAGGCGCATCACCTCGCGCTCGACGAGCCGATTGAAGTGCCCGGGCTCGTGCGGCCCGTTGCTCTCGACCACGTCCCAGAAACCGAAGTTCACGTAGCGCACGCCCGGTTCCAGCGGATAGAGCGTGAACCGCGCCGACGCGTCGGCCGGCCGGATCGGGCAGACCCAGACCGGCAGGATGCCGATCTCGCGCAGCAGGAACGCGAGGAACTCTGCGGCCCGCGCCAGCGGCATATCGACGTCCTGGATCACCGACTCGGTGAAGCGCCCGCGCAGCCGCGCCAGGCGCCGCGTGAGCCCCCAGCGCGCGTTCCAGCGCATGACGCGCGTGTAGAACCGCGAGTTCAGGCGCTTGCGCCCGAGCAGCCGGCGCACCAGCGGATTCTGCGCGTACACGTTCTTCGAGCACCAGAACCAGTCGGTGTCCCATCGCCACAGGTAATCGCGCGCGCTCAGGTAGTCGGTCTCTCGGCTGCGCAGCGAACGGTAGTAGATCTTCTCGAATGTGTAGTCGCTGAGCCAGGGTGCGTCGTCGACGAATCGCGCGACGCTCAGCACCTGCTCGCCGGCACCGAACACGACGCCGTCGACGAAGTCGGCCGGGCCGGCGCACTGCTGCGCGAGGTCGCCGAAGAACGCGTGCGGGTCGGCGTGCCGGCGATGCTCGACGCGCACGGCGCGCCGCACCGGCAGCGTGCGCAATCGCAGCCGCAACGCGTAGCCCAGCGTGCCGTACGAGTTGGGAAACCCGAAGAACAGCTCGCGGTGCTCGTTGTCCGGCGCGCAGCGCACGATGCGTCCGTCGGGCAGCAGCACGTCGAACTCCAGCAGCGTGTCGTGCACCAGTCCCTGGCGGAACGAGGTCGCCTCGATGCCGACCCCCGCCGCCGCGCCGCCGACGGTGATCGTCCTGAGCTGCGGCACGACCGCGGGCATCACGCCGTGCGACAGCGTGGCGTCGACCAGGTCCTCGTAGCGCGTCGAGCCCTCGACGTCGACCCAGCCGCGGGCCACGTCGATGCCCAGCACGTGCCGGAACTCGCGCAGGTCGAGCCGGTGCTTGGGGCTCTCGGCACGATCGCGGAACAGGTTGGACGTGCTGCGCGCGAGCCCGAGCGGTGCGTTGCCGGCCGATCGCAGCGCCGCGACGAGCTGCGCGCGGCGGCCCGCGTGCTGCGCCGCCGCGTGGCGCGTCGCGTCGTCTTCGAGCGCTGGCCGCGGCTCAGCCTGCATAGAGGAACCCGCGGCCCATCGGGTAGCTGGCGTCGGTGACGTTGCCCTTGCTGAAGACGATCTGGAACAGGTGCGTATACCCGGCCGGCGAGCGGAACATCTCCGCGCAGCCGATCAGGTAGGTGAGCCAGATCCGTCGGAAGCGCTCGTCGAAGCGCGCGGGGTCGAGCGCACGGATCGCCTCCCAGTTGCGCTCGAAGCGCTCGGCCCAGGCGTCGAGCGTGGGCGCGTAGTGGCGCCTCAGGTTCTCGACGTCGATCACCTCGAGCCCGCAGCGCTCCATCTCGACGATCACGTCGGCGAGGCTCGGGATCCATCCGCCCGGGAACACGTGCTTGCGGATGAACAGCTCGGTGTCGTAGCGCCCGACGTGGCCGATGAAGTGCAGCATGCCCAGGCCGCCGGGCTTGAGGAAGTCGGCGTGCGCACGCACCACGTCGGCGAGCTGGTCTCGGCCGGCGTGCTCGAGCACGCCGATCGACACCACCTTGTCGTACTGACCATCGACGTCGCGGAAGTCGGCCTCGCGGACCGCGAGGCGGTCGCTCAGGCCGCGGCGGCCGATCTCGTCGCGCAGCCACGCGACCTGCTCGGTCGTCGTGTTGACGCCGACGCCGGTCGCACCAGTGATCTCGAGCGCCCGGAACATGAACCCGCCGAACCCGCAGCCGATGTCGACGAAGCGCTCGCCGCGCGACAACCGGATCTTGCGGCAGACGTGGTCGATCTTGTTGCGCTGGGCCTGTTCGAGCGAGGTCGTGCCCTCGGGCCAGTAGGCGCAGGTGTACATCTTCAACGGGTCGTCCAGCCAGAGCCGGTAGAACGGCTCGCCGAGCCCGTAGTGGGCGCGTGCGTTGGCCTTCGCCTGCGCCGGCGTGCGGTTCGACCGGCGCCACTCGAGCAGGTCGTTCTCGACCTTCGCCACCGTGCGCACCTGTTGCCCGAGGTCGCTCATCATGCCGGCCGCGAACAGCGCGTGCAGGTCGCCGTCGACGTCGATCTCGCCGTCGAAGAAGGCCTCGAGCAGGCCGATGTGCCCGCGCGTGAACCCCTTGAGCAGCGCCGCTTCGGAATGAAACGCGATCGTGAAGCGCGGCTCGCCGTCGCCGGTGCGCAGGCGCGAGCCGTCCGGCAGCGCGACCTCGAACGGGATGCCGGGTCGTGCCCCGAGCGAATCGACGATGCCCTGGATCGAGAACAACATGGGGGGCTCCTCCGCGCCTGCCGCCAGCCACGTCCGCCGTCGGCCGCCAACGATGCATCTTTGCACGTCCTAGAATGACACGCCATGCGACTGTCCGACTTCGACTTCGAGCTGCCTGCAGAACTGATCGCGCAGCATCCCGGCCCCGCGCGCAGCGCGTCGCGCCTGCTGCACGTGCGGCGCGACGGACTGTCCGACCTGCGCTTCGACGCGCTGCCCGGCCTGCTCGAACCCGGCGAATTGCTGGTGTTCAACGACACGCGGGTGCTGCGCGCGCGCCTGCGCGGCTCGAAGGACACCGGAGGGCGCATCGAGGCGCTGGTCGAGCGCATCACGAGCGAGCACGAGGCGCTGGCGCAGCTTCGCGCGAGCAAGCCGCCGCGGCCGGGCACGAGGCTGGCCTTCGGCTCGGCCCACGCCACGGTGACCGGGCGCGCCGGCGAGTTCTGGAAGCTTCGCTTCGACGACCCGGTGCTCGCCGCGATCGACCGCGAGGGCGAGCTGCCGTTGCCGCCGTACATCACGCACGCGCCCGACGCGGAGGACGAGCGCCGCTACCAGACCGTCTACGCGCGCGAGCCCGGGTCGGTCGCCGCCCCGACCGCCGGCCTGCACTTCGACGAGCCGCTGCTGGCTCGACTGCGCGAGCGCGGCGTCGAGCTCGCCTTCGTGACGCTGCACGTGGGCGCCGGCACGTTCCAGCCGGTGCGGGTCGACGACCTGTCCCGGCACCGGATGCACGCCGAGCGCTTCAGCGTGCCGGCGCAGACCGCCGAGGCGGTTGCGCGCGCCCGCGCCGCCGGCAGGCGCGTCGTCGCGGTGGGGACCACGTCGCTGCGCACGCTGGAGTCGGCCGCGTCCGAAGACGGCCGGGTGCTCGCCGGCGGCGGCGAGACGCGGCTCTTCGTCACGCCCGGTTACGCGTTCCGGGTCGTCGACCGGCTGATCACCAACTTCCACCTGCCGAAGTCGACACTGCTGATGCTGGTGTCGGCCTTCGCGGGCGTCGAGCGCATCCGCGCCGCCTATGCGCACGCGATCGCCGAGCGCTACCGCTTCTTCAGCTACGGCGACGCGATGCTGCTCGAGCGCGAGCAGGCTGCCGCGCCCGGCGGGCCGGCCGGCCAATCGGCCCGGCAATCGGCCGGCCAGGGCGGCGGGCGATAATCGCGCGATGCTCGACTTCGAATTGCTGGCCAGCGACGGCCAGGCGCGGCGCGGCCGCCTCGCCGTCACGCACGGCACGATCGACACGCCGGTCTTCATGCCGGTGGGCACCTATGGCGCAGTCAAGGCGATGTCGCCGCGCGAGCTCGAGGAGGTCGGCGCGCAGATCATCCTCGGCAACACGTTCCACCTGTGGCT